>JAZOUU010000001.1:0-1065 GCA_045658365.1 Faecousia sp.
ATACCCCGGCTTCATGCTACTGTGTAGATAAATCTCATAGTCTTCAGGGCGGGGTGTAAGTCCCCACCGGCGGTAGAGCCCGCGAGCGAAAGCTGAACCGGTTAGATTCCGGTGCCGACAGTATAGTCTGGATGGAAGAAGACACAAACACCTTTCTTTTTAACGCCCTGAGTCTATGCTCCGGGCGTATTTTTTGTGAGGTGAATGGCTATGGAAACCCTTTGGAAGGACATACAGGGGAATTTAACCTTTGTGCTGGCATGCATCGGCATCATTGCCGGTCTTTCGCTGCTTGCCCATTTGTCGGAGCGATTTTTAAAAGCAAAGCGCACCGTCAGCACAGCCAGAAGGATCAGCATTGTGGGCATCTGCGGCGCCATTGCTGCGGCGCTGCATATTTTAGACTTTCCCCTGCTGTTTCTGGCTCCGGAATTTTACAAGCTGGATTTTTCCGAGCTTCCGGTGCTGCTGTGCGGCTTTTACCTGGGGCCCTCTGCCTCCGTTGTCTGCGAAGGTATTAAAATCCTGCTGAAGCTGCTTTTAAAAGGAACCTCCACTGCCTTTGTGGGAGATTTTGCCAACTTTGCTGTGGGTTGCAGTTTGGTACTTCCGGCTACCATTATCTATCATCTGAAAAAGAGCCGCAGCAGCGCTGTTCTTGCTCTGGCCGCAGGTACTGCCTTCATGACCGTGTTTGGCTCTGCCTTCAATGCCATTTATCTGCTGCCGAAGTTCTCTCAGTTGTTTGGTCTGCCGCTGGATACCATTGTTGCAATGGGCAGCACCATCAACAGCAATATTCGCAACATCTCCACCTTTGTATTGCTGAGTGTTGCGCCCTTGAATCTGATCAAAGGCGCGCTGGTATCCATTCTAACACTGCTGCTTTACAAGCGGACAGAAAAGATTCTTTTCACCCGATAGCAAATGCCGCCCTAAAAAGGGCGGCATCATTTTTATTTTGCTGCTACATGTTTTTTGTTTCTGTGGGGCTTCAGTCTCCGGACATCCGCAGCCAAAGACTTGTGATCAAAGATCACAGCAAGGCCGAAAGACAGCGGGGTA
>JAZOUU010000002.1:0-19744 GCA_045658365.1 Faecousia sp.
ATGAAGAGAACCACTCACATCACCATCGGTGTGAGCGAGAAGGCTTAATCAGGAGGTAGCTATGGGACAGAAAGTTAATCCCCATGGACTGCGGGTAGGCGTTATCAAGGATTGGGATTCCCGCTGGTACGCCCGCGAGGACAAGGTCGGTGACCTGGTCGTCGAAGACTATAACATCCGTAAGTATCTGAAGAACAAGCTCTACGCCGCAGGCGTAGCCAAGATCGAGATCGAGCGCAACAGCGGCAAGGTCAAGATCAACATCAACTGCTCCCGTCCCGGCGTAGTCATCGGTAAGGCTGGTGCCGAAATCGAGAACCTGCGCAAGGAAATGGAAGCCAAACTGGGCAAGAGCGTTAACCTGAACATCGTTGAGGTTCGCAGCCCCGACCTGAATGCTCAGCTGGTCGCCGAGAACATCGCTCAGCAGCTGGAGAAGCGTATCTCCTTCCGCCGGGCTATGAAGAAGGCCATGCAGCAGGCTACCCGTCTGGGTGCCAAGGGCATCAAGGTTACCTGCGGCGGCCGTCTGGGCGGCGCTGAAATTGCCCGCTCCGAGAGCTACCACGAAGGTACCATCCCCCTGCAGACCATCCGCGCCGACATCGAGTACGGCTTTGCTGAAGCTGCCACCACTTACGGCCGCATCGGCGTAAAGGTTTGGATCTACAAGGGCGAGGTCCTGAACAGCACTCTGCGCAGCGCTGCTCCCGAGCCCGCTCCCCGTGAGCGTCGTGAGCGCCGCGGCAACGGCGAACGCCGTCAGGGTGGTGAGCGTCGTCAGGGCGGTGAGCGCCGTCAGGGCGACAGACCCAATTACCGTAGAGAAGGAGGCAACCGCTAATGCTGATGCCCAAAAGAGTTAAGTACCGCAAGGTTCAGCGTGGCCGTATGACCGGCGCTGCCTCCCGCGGCAATAAGGTTGCCTATGGTGACTTCGGCATCCAGGCTCTGGAGCCCGGCTGGATCACCGGCAATCAGATCGAGGCCGCTCGTATCGCCATGACTCGTTATACCAAGCGTGGCGGTAAGGTCTGGATCAAGATCTTCCCCGACAAGCCTTACTCCAAGAAGGGCCTGGGTACCCGTATGGGTTCCGGTAAGGGCGCTCCCGAAGGCTGGGTCGCAGTTGTTAAGAACCAGAAGGTGATGTTCGAGATCGGTGGCGTTTCCGAGGAAGTTGCCCGCGAGGCTCTGCGTCTGGCTATGCACAAGCTGCCTATCAAGACTCGTATCATCACAAAGGAAGTCTCTGAGATTGGTGGTGAATAATGATGAAGGCAAAGGAAATGAAAGAAGTTCGTGCGCTGTCCGTTGAGGACCTGAACGAAAAGCTGAATGAACTGAAGAAGGATTTGTTCATGCTTCGGATGCAGCACGCCACCAACCAGCTGGACAACCCCATGCAGATTGCGGCTGTCAAGAAGGATATTGCCCGCATCAAGACCATTATTCGTGAGAAAGAGACCAACGTCTGAGGAGGTAAGCAATTATGACTGAAAATACAAGAGCTTTCCGCAAAACCAGAATTGGTCAGGTTCTCTCCGATAAGATGGATAAGACCATTGTGGTTGCGGTTGAGGATAGCTATCAGCATCCTCTGTACAAGAAGACCATGAAGCGGACTTATAAGCTGAAGGCCCACGACGAGAACAACGAGTGCGGCATCGGCGATACCGTGGAGGTCATGGAGACTCGTCCCCTGTCCAAGGACAAGAGATGGAGACTCGTCAGAATCATCGAAAAGGCTAAGTAAGGAGGTCGGACAACTATGATTCAGATGGAAAGCTACCTGAAGGTTGCCGACAACACCGGCGCTAAGGAAATTCACTGCATCCGCGTTCTGGGCGGCTCCAAGCGGAAGTACGGCAACATCGGCGATGTGATCGTGGCTTCTGTTCGTAAGGCTGCTCCCGGCGGCACCGTGAAGAAGGGCGAAGTCGTGAAGGCTGTTATCGTCCGCAGCAAGCGGGGCCTGCGTCGTGAGCACGGTACCTATGTTCGCTTTGATGAGAACGCTGCCGTTATCATCAAGGAAGACAAGAACCCCAAGGGTACCCGTATCTTTGGACCGGTTGCTCGTGAGCTGCGTGAGAAGGACTTCATGAAGATCCTCTCCCTGGCACCCGAAGTAATCTAAGGGGGAACCAAGGTATGAACATTAAGAAGAATGATACCGTTATCGTCCTGTCCGGCAAGGACAAGGGCGTCAAGGGTAAGGTCCTGGAGGCCATGCCCGCTAAGGAAATGCTGATCGTCGAGAAGGTCAACGTAGCTACCTGCCACACCAAGCCCCGCAAGCAGGGCGAGACCGGTGGCATCGTCAAGCGCGAGACCCCCATCCGCGCCTGTAAGGTTGCTCTGTACTGCGAAAAGTGCGAAAAGGGCGTCCGTGTCGGCTACCAGATGGACGGCGATAAGAAGATCCGCGTTTGCCGCAAGTGCGGCGCCAAAATCTAAGAGAGGAGAGGTTTTCAATGGCTAGCAGAATGAAAGAAAAATACACCGCTGAGATCGCTCCCGCTCTGAACAAGAAGTTTGGCTACAAGAGCGTTATGCAGATCCCCAAGCTGGACAAGGTCATCGTCAATGTCCGCTGCGGTGAGAGCAAGAACAATGCCAAGGAAATTGAAGCAATTGTGAAGGATCTGGGCACCATCACCGGTCAGAAGGCTGTTGTGTGCAAGGCTCGTAAGTCCGTTGCAAACTTCAAGCTCCGTGAAGGCGAATCTGTCGGCGTGAAGGTCACCCTCCGCGGCGATAAGATGTACGAATTCCTGGATCGTCTGTTCAGCGTGGCTCTGCCCCGCGTTCGTGACTTCCGTGGCATTAACCCCAACTCCTTCGACGGCCGCGGCAACTACGCCTTCGGCCTGAAGGAACAGCTGATCTTCCCTGAGATTGAGTACGACAAGGTGGACAAGATCCGCGGTATGGATATTTGCATCTGCACCACCGCTGCCACCGACGAGGAAGCCAAGGAGCTGCTGGAGCAGCTGGGCGCCCCGTTCCACGCTTGATTTAGGAGGATATGGTAAATGGCTAAGAAGTCTATGATCCTGAAGCAGCAGGCTGGCTCTAAGTTCTCCAGCCGCCGCTACAACCGCTGCAAGATCTGCGGCAGACCCCATGCTTACCTGCGCGATTACGGCGTATGCCGTATCTGCTTCCGTGAGCTGGCCTACAAGGGCCAGATCCCCGGCGTTCGTAAGGCCAGCTGGTAAGGGTAGAAAGTATTCAAATGTGAATTAGATTCGGTTCGTCCCGGGAAGATGGGGTAGGCTGCGGCCTACTCGCATTCCCCGGATACCCCCGAATCTCAACGGGTTTAGCCCGTAACTTCTAAAAGGAGGATATTAACATGCAAATCACCGATCCCGTAGCAGATATGCTGACCCGAATTCGGAACGCGAACTCTGCAAAGCACGAAACTGTTGATGTTCCTGCTTCCAACCTGAAGAAGGCAATTGCTCAGATTCTGTTGGACGAAGGCTACATCAAGTCTTACACTCTGGTCGATAACGGTAACCAGGGCGTCATCCACATCACTCTGAAGTATCTGGCAAAGAAGCAGCAGGTCATTTCCGGTCTGCGCCGCGTTTCCAAGCCCGGCCTGCGTGTGTATGCCGGCGCTGAGGAGCTTCCCAAGGTTCTGAAGGGTCTGGGTATCGCCATCGTTTCCACTTCCAAGGGTGTTATGACCGACAAGAAGGCTCGCGAGCTGCACATCGGCGGCGAAGTTCTGGCCTTCGTTTGGTAAGGAGGAAAACGGAATGTCTAGAATTGGTAAGAAGCCGGTTACAATTCCGGCAAATGTCACGGTTGACATCGCTGAGGGCAATGTTGTTACCGTGAAGGGCCCCAAGGGTACTTTGACTTACGGTTTCCATCCCGACATGATCCTGAAAGTTGAGGGCAATGTCCTGACTGTGGACCGCCCCGATGAGGAGCATCTGCACAAGTCCCTGCACGGCCTGACCCGTACTCTGATCAGCAACATGGTTGAGGGTGTGGAAAAGGGTTACAGCAAGGAACTGGAAGTCAACGGTGTTGGCTACCGTGCTGAAAAGAAGGGCAACCAGCTGGTTATGCGTTTGGGCTTCTCCCACGAAGTGTTCGTGGACGAGATTCCCGGCATCACTGTGGAAGTTCCTTCCCCCAACAAGATCATTATCCACGGCATCGACAAGCAGGTCGTTGGCCAGTTTGCTGCTGAAGTCCGTGGCAAGCGTCCCCCCGAGCCTTACAAGGGCAAGGGCATCAAGTATACCACTGAGGTCATCCGCCGCAAGGTTGGTAAGACCGGTGGTAAGAAGTAATGGAGGTGTGCCGAAATGGTCAGCAAGGTTAATAAGAATGCAATGCGCCTGAAGCGGCATGTCCGCGTCCGTGGCAAGATCTCCGGCACCCCCGAGTGCCCCCGTCTGAACGTGTTCCGTTCCAACGCGAACATCTACGCTCAGATCATTGATGATGTCAATGGCGTAACCCTGGTTTCCGCCAATACACTGGAGAAAGAGTTCGAAGGTGCTACCGGCAACGCAGAAGCCGCCAAGAAGGTCGGTTTGATCCTGGCCGAGCGCGCCAAGGCAAAGGGTATCGAAGACGTGGTCTTCGACCGCGGCGGTTATGTTTACCATGGCCGTGTGGCTGCTTTGGCTGAGGGCGCCCGCGAAGGCGGACTCAATTTCTAAGGTAGAGGAGGAAAAGAAATGGCTTATAATAAGACTTCCAACAATGACGCACCCGAGCTCATCGAGAAGGTCGTTTACCTGAATCGTGTCAGCAAGACCGTTAAGGGCGGCCGCGTGATGAAGTTCTCTGCTCTGGTTGTTGTTGGTGACGGTAAGGGTACCGTCGGTTATGGCTTGGGTAAAGCTGCCGAAGTTTCTGAAGCTATTCTGAAGGGCATCGCTGATGCTAAGAAGAATATGGTGAAGATCTCTCTGGTTGGCAACACCATTCCTCATGATGTGATTGGCATCTTCGGCGCCGGCAAGGTTCTGATGAAGCCCGCTCCTGAGGGTACCGGCGTGATCGCCGGCGGCGCTGTCCGTGCTGTTATGGAGGCTGTTGGCATCAAGAACATCACAGCTCGCTGCCTGCGCTCCAACAATCCTCAGAATGTGGTCAAGGCTACCATGGTTGGTCTGACCTCTCTGCGTTCCCCCGAGCAGGTTGCTGCCATCCGGGGCAAGAGCGTGGAAGAAATCGTATAACAAGGAGGGCAATTAACATGGCAAACCTGAAAATTGAGCTGGTTAAGAGCCTGAATGGCCGTCTGGAAAAGCATATCGCAACTGCTGAGAGCCTGGGTCTTCGTAAGATTGGCCAGGTTACCATCCAGCCGGATAACACCCAGACCCGCGGCAAGATTGCCAAGATTGGCTATCTGCTGAAGGTCACTGAAGTAGAATAAGGAGGAGAAGAAATGAAGCTTCATGAACTTTCTCCCGTCGCTGGCTCTACCCAGGTAGGTAAGCGTAAGGGTCGCGGCACCGGTTCCGGCAACGGCAAGACCGGCGGTCGTGGTCATAAGGGCCAGAAGGCCCGTTCCGGCGGCAAGGTCCGCGTCGGATTCGAAGGCGGCCAGATGCCTCTGGTTCGCCGCATCCCCAAGCGTGGCTTTAACAACATCTTTGCCAAGCCCCTGACGGCTGTCAATGTTGCTGTTTTGAACCAGTTTGAGGACGGTGCAGTGGTGGATGCTGCTGCGCTGATCGAGAAGGGCATCCTCAACAGCTGCCCCTATGGTCTGAAAGTGCTGTCCAACGGCAATCTCACCAAGAAACTCACTGTTAAGGCAGCGGCTTTCTCTGAGTCTGCAAAGGAAAAAATCGAGCAGGCAGGCGGAAAGACCGAGGTGGTATAAGTGTTTAAGACGCTTCGTAACGCATGGAACATTCCTGAACTGCGCAAAAAGCTGATTTTCACTATCCTGATCATGCTGCTGTACCGGATCGGCAATGTCATTCCCGTTCCCTACATTGATGTGCATGCGTTGGGACACTACTTCGACGAAGTGCTTTCTCAGACAATCCTTGGGCTGTACAATGCCATGTCCGGTTCCGCATTCTCTACGGCAACCATTCTGGCATTGGGCATTCAGCCCTACATCAACTCTTCCATCATTGTCCAGCTGCTGACCATTGCCATTCCCGCTCTTGAGCGGTTGAGCAAAGAAGGCGGCGAAGAGGGCAAAAAGAAGATTCAGCAAATCAGCCGTTACACCACTGTGGGTCTGGGCCTGCTGATGGGCTGGGCATATTACATGATGCTCAGAAATCAGTCCGGCATTCTGACCAACACCGATGTACTGCCTGCAATCGTCATTATCCTGACCTTCACTGCAGGTTCTGCCATCGTCATGTGGTTGGGCGAGCAGATTACCGAGCACGGTATTGGCAACGGCATCTCCATGATCCTGTTTGCTAACATTATCTGCCGGCTTCCTGCTATGGCCAACACACTGTTCGCTATGCAGTGGTGGCTGATCATCCTGGTCGTCCTGGGTATGGCTGCGCTGATTCTGCTGATCGTCCTGGTCAATGATGCAGAGCGCCGGATCCCTGTCCAGTATGCCAAGCGCGTAGTTGGACGGAAGGTATACGGCGGACAGAACACCAATCTGCCCATCAAGGTGGCTATGACCGGTGTTATGCCCATTATCTTTGCCCAGTCCATTGCTTCCCTGCCTGCAACTGTTTATGCTTTTGCCGGTTGGAAGACCACCACCTGGATGTACACCAACATCTGGAGCGCACAAAGCTGGGTCTATGCAGCAATTTACTTCCTGCTGATCTTCTTCTTCGGCTGGTTCTACGCTTCCATTCAGTATGATCCCGTAGAAATTGCCAACAACATGAAGAAGAACGGCGGTTTCGTCCCCGGTTTCCGTCCCGGCAAGCCCACCGCAGATTTCATTAAGAAGGTCATTAACAAGATTATTGTTTTTGGCTCTATCTACTTGGGTATTGTGGCGTTGCTGCCCATCGTAGCCGGAAATCTGGCGCCCTCTGTACAGTATCTGGCCATCGGCGGCACTTCCGTCATCATCGTTGTCAGCGTTGCTCTGGAAACGGTGAAGGCACTGGAAGCACAGATGCTGATGCGTCACTACAAGGGCTTCCTGGATTAACTGGGGGGCTGGCAGGATGAATCTTATCCTACTGGGCGCGCCCGGCGCCGGAAAGGGGACACAAGCAGAGCTGCTGGTTTCGCAACTCTCCATCCCCGCCATTTCTACCGGGAACATGCTCCGTGAGGCCATGGCAAATGGCTCTGAATTGGGGCAGAAAGTCAAAAAACGCATGGAAGAAGGCTCTCTGGTGCCTGACGATGTCATTCTTGACATCGTCGCCCAGCGGGTTTCCCAACCGGATTGCAAAAACGGTTTCATTCTGGACGGTGTGCCCCGCACACTGGCTCAGGCAGAAGCCCTGGAAGCAAGAGGGGTAAATATCGACCATGTGATTTCTATGGAAATTGACGACAGCGTGATCGAGGGCCGGATGACCGGCCGGCGGGTCTGCAGCAAATGCGGCGCCAGCTATCATGTGGTCGCCAATCCACCCAAGACCGAGGGCGTTTGCGATTCCTGCGGCGAAGCGCTGATCATCCGCAAGGATGACGCAGTGGAAACGGTACGGCATCGCTTGGAGGTTTACCATGAGCAGACAGAGGTTTTAAAGGACTTCTACCGCTCCCGTGGAAAGCTTCGAACCGTCAATGGCAATCAGTCCATCGACGGCGCCAATCGGGAAATCCTTAAGGCAATTGGGGCAAATGTATGATAGCAATTAAAAATGAACGTGAGCTGACGTTGATGCGCAAGGCCTGTCAAATTACCGCGGCAGCCCGTGCCTTGGCAGGGGAAATGGTAAGACCCGGCGTATCCACTAAGCAGATCGACAAAGCCGTTTACGATTTTATCGTGGCTCAGGGCGCGAAACCGTCGTTCCTGAACTATAACGGCTTCCCTGCAAGCACATGCATCTCGGTGAACAACTGTGTGATCCACGGAATTCCGGGCGGTTATGTCCTGAAGGAAGGGGACATCGTTTCCGTAGATGTGGGCGCTTACTATCAGGGATTTCATGGGGATTGCGCAGCTACCTTTGCCTGCGGTGCCATCAGCACCGAAGCCCAAAAGCTGATTGCTGTCACGAAGCAAAGCTTCTATGAGGGTATTCGCTTCGCGAAGCGTGGACACAGAGTGTCCGATATCTCCCACGCCATACAGACGTATGTGGAGTCTAACGGTTATTCGGTTGTGCGTTCTTTCGTAGGTCACGGCGTTGGCGCGCAGCTGCATGAGGAGCCGGAAGTTCCGAATTTCGGTTCCCCAGGGCGTGGACCCAGATTGATTCCCGGCATGACACTGGCCATCGAACCTATGGTGAACGAAGGCGTTTATGACGTCCGGATCCTGAGGGATGGATGGACCACAGTGACTGCCGATGGGAAGCTTTCGGCCCACTATGAAAATACTGTACTCATCACCGACGGGGAGCCGGAAATACTCACCGTCACAGAAGGACTTTAATTATGGACCCAGATCGATTATCGGATATTCACATTGCGGATGTGGTAATTTCCACAGCCGGCCGGGATCAAGGTAAGCTGTTCTACGTGATTGGGGCAGACCCGGTATATTTGACCTTGGCAAATGGAAAGGACCGTGCTCTGGAGAAGCCCAAGCTGAAAAAGCGTAAGCACATACAAAAGGTCCTTCGCTCTGAGACCAGAGTCGCCGAAAAACTCAGGCAAGGCGACAAAGTGCTCAACAGCGAATTACGAAGAGACAAGGCCTATTTTGGCCGGGAAATGCAAGCGAACAACCTAGGAGGTTAAAAACTTGGCAAAAGACGACGTAATCGAGATTGAGGGCATCGTAGTAGATGCACTGCCGAATGCAATGTTCACTGTTGACATTGGCAACGGTCACACCATTCTGGCACACATTTCCGGCAAGCTCAGAATGAACTTTATTAAGATCTTGCCCGGTGACAAGGTAACCGTTCAAATGTCTCCTTATGATTTGACCCAAGGTCGGATCACCTGGAGAAGTAAGTAATCAAAAGAGATTCATTTCTCATATGGAGGTTAAACAGTATGAAAGTAAGACCGTCCGTTAAACCCATGTGCGAAAAGTGTAAGATCATCAAGCGCAAGGGTCGCGTAATGGTAATTTGCGAAAACCCCAAGCACAAACAGAGACAAGGCTAATAGGAGGTGCTGAAAGAATATGGCACGTATTTCTGGTATTGACCTTCCCCGCGAAAAGCGGATCGAAGTAGCGCTGACTTATATCTACGGCATCGGACCTGCCCGTGCCGCCAAGGTTCTGGAAAAGACCGGTATCAATCCCGATACCCGCGTAAAGGACCTGACTGAAGAGCAGGAAGCTCAGCTGCGTGATGCAATTGAGCACAACTACACCATCGAGGGTGACCTGCGTCGTGAGACCGCTATGAACATCAAGCGGCTCAGCGAAATTGGCTGCTACCGCGGCCTGCGTCATCGTCGTGGCCTGCCCGTTCACGGACAGAGAACCAAGACCAATGCTCGTACTCGCAAGGGTCCCAAGAAGACCATTGCCAACAAGAAGAAGTAAGGAGGGATATGTACAATGGCAAAGGCTACTAAGAAAGTCATTAAGCGCCGTCGCGAGCGTAAGAACATTGAAAAAGGTGCGGCACATATCCGTTCCTCTTTCAACAACACCATGGTCACCATCACTGACCTGGAAGGCAATGCCCTGAGCTGGGCTTCCTCCGGCGGTCTGGGCTTCCGTGGTTCCCGGAAATCCACTCCCTTCGCAGCCCAGACGGCAGCGGAAACTGCTGCTAAGGCTGCCATCGACAGCTGCGGCCTGAAGTCCGTGGAAGTCTATGTCAAGGGCCCCGGCCAGGGACGTGAAGCTGCGATCCGGGCTCTGCAGTCCGCAGGTCTGGAAGTCGTTATGATTAAGGACGTGACTCCCATCCCCCACAATGGTTGCCGTCCTCCCAAGAGACGTCGTGTCTAATAAGCAATAGGAGGAATTTGCGTTATGGCTAAAAATATGCAGCCCGTGCTGAAGCGTTGCAGAACGCTGGGCGTTTCTCCTGCCGCAATGGGTTATTCTAAGACTTCCAACAAGAATCCCGGCGGACAGAGAAGAGCTAAGAAGTCTGAGTATGCTACTCAGCTGACCGAAAAGCAGAAGGTTAAGTTTGTTTACGGTATTCAGGAAAAGCAGTTCCGGAATTACTACGAGAAGGCCGCCCGCGCTGAGGGCAACACCGGTGAGGTGCTGCTGACTTACGTGGAGCGCCGTCTGGACAATGTAGTGTATCGTCTGGGCTTTGCCAACTCCCGCCGTCAGGCTCGCCAGCTGGTTAACCACGGTCATTTTACTGTCAATGGTAACCGCGTTAACATCCCCAGCTACCTGATCAAGGTCGGTGATGTGATCGCTGTTTCTGAGAAGAGCGCTTCCAATGCTTTCTTCAAGAAACTGAAGGAAGACGACGCTTTTGTTGCTGCTCCCAAGTGGCTGGATCGTGATAAGAACACCCTCCAGGGCAAGGTCGTTGCTATGCCTACTAAGGCGGATATCGACTTCGACATTGCAGTGCACCTGATCGTCGAGTTGTACTCCAAGTAATAGACCCCCTGTTCGTTCGTATTGTCAATTGTGGGGTGCATTCTACACCCCATACTCTTGAGAAGGAGGGCTTTTATTCATGGTAGAAATTGAAAAGCCTCGCATCACCTGTTTGGACTCTGCGGAGGATATCTCTTACGGCAAGTTTGTAGTAGAACCTCTGGAGCGCGGATACGGCATGACTTTGGGCAACTCCCTGCGGCGTATTATGCTCAGCAGCCTGCCCGGTTACGCTGCTACCTCCGTGAAGATCGCCGGCGTACAGCATGAATTCTCCACCATCCCCGGTGTCAAGGAGGATGTGACGGAGATCGTACTGAATGTGAAGCGCATGATCGTGAAGCTTCACAGCCAGGGCATCAAGACTGTGTATATCGATGCAGTCGGTCCCTGTGAAGTGACTGCCGGTGACATCAAGGCCGACGGTGAGGTCGAGATCCTGAACCCCGAGCTGCACATCTGCACGCTGGGGCCCGATGCCACTTTTAACATGGAAATTACATTGTCCCAGGGCCGCGGTTATGTTTCCTCTGACCGGAACAAGACCGCGCAGACCGTGATCGGTGTGATTCCCATTGACTCCATCTATTCCCCTGTGAAAAAGGTGAATTATACGGTGGAGCCCACTCGAGTCGGCGATAAGACCGATTTCGATAAGCTGACCCTTGAGGTCTGGACAGATTCCACGATCTCCGCAAAGGACGCGGTTTCTCTGGGCGCCAAGATTCTGTCGGATCATCTGACGGTATTTACGAACCTCTCTGACACTGTCAGCGCCGGTTCCACCGTTGTTGAGAAGATCTCCGAACGCCCCGATGCCAAGCTGGCGATGACCATTGATGAGCTGGATCTGTCTGTCCGTAGCTTCAACTGCTTGAAGCGCGCAAACATCAATACCGTTGCTGATCTGATCAACAAGACCGGCGAGGATATGATGAAGGTGCGTAATATGGGCAAGAAGTCTTTGGACGAGGTTCAGAAGAAGCTGGAAATGATGGGTCTTTCCCTGGCCAGCGAAGATTCTGGCAGCAACAACTAAGTCAACCTTTTAAAAGGAGGAAATGTTCATGTTCGGAACTCGTAAGCTGGGCAAAACCAGCACACAGAGAAAAGCTCTGCTGCGTCAGCTGGTGACCGATCTGCTGGAGAACGGCAAGATCGAGACTACCTTCTACCGCGCAAAGGAAGTTCAGCCTGTGGTAGAGAAGATGATCACCCTGGGCAAGAAGAGCGGCCTGGCCAATTACCGCCGCGCTCTGGCTTACATCACCAAGGAAGATGTTGCCAATAAGCTGTTTAAGGAGATCGCTCCCAAGTACGCCGAGCGCAACGGTGGCTACACCCGTGTAACCCGTACCGGCGCTCGCCGCGGTGACGCTGCTGAGATGGCTGTCATTGAGCTGGTGTAATATCCCAGTCGGATAGGTTAAAAATGCCTGCCGCTATCATAAGCGGCAGGCATTTAAATCTCTCAAAACGAGGCAACAAAATTTCAAAAAATGCTTGACTTTTGGCATGCTTTGTTATATAATGGCAAAGCTGTCTGACAAATGCTGCTATAGCTCAGCCGGTAGAGCGCATCCTTGGTAAGGATGAGGTCGCCAGTTCAAATCTGGCTAGCAGCTCCAAAAAACAGTCGACCCATTCGGGCCGGCTGTTTTTTATTTGTGGATGCAAATTTGAACTGGCGAAGCCAATTCAAATTGTTGGGAGCAAGGGGAGCGTCGGCTCTGGTCGCTTACTGCATCCTGGATATTTACAAGTAACCTTTATCGTGTATTCTAAACGTAAACAGATCCTGGGCAACGGATTTTACATTTACAGATAATGAAAGCCAGGGAGCGAAACTCCCTGGCTTTTGTCTAGAAAGCTCGCAGAAAAGGAAAACCCGGTATCGTTGACCAGACGATACCGGGATATCCTATAGGAAAGAGGAAGGAAAAAATGAAAAAGTAAACATAAATTCATATGTTACACGGTTATTATATCGGGGGAATATTAAAAAAATAAGTCTATAATTTTTAAATAAGTATGAAGTTGAGATAAATTTATTTTTTTTCTGCCCAGGCAGGGTAGGCTTCAAAGACCTTAGTTTCTCCCTGGTAGGGAAAGGAAATCCGGCAGGAAAACAGCATGGGAGCAGCAACATCGTCCCGGGCGCCGTATTTGTGATCGCCCACCAGAGGATAGCCCCGGGAGGAAAACTGCACCCGGATTTGATGACTTCTGCCGGTGTGGAGCCGGATGTGGACAAGGCTGGTTTCACCGCAGGAAAGCCGCTGAAACTCCAATCGGGCTTGCTTTACACCCTTGCGTTCCCGTTTTACCACAAAGACTTTGTTCTTTTGACTGTCCTTCCAGAGAAGGTCAGTCCAGTCGCCCATTTCCGGCGGCGCGCCGTGGACAAGGGCTACATATTCCTTGACCATTTTCCCTGTCTGCACAGCCTGGGAAAGGGCAGCAGAGGAAGGCTTGCTTCGGGCATATACCATGACGCCGCCCACATTTTGATCTAAGCGGTGAATGGGGAAAATCTGCCCTTCCAACTGAGCCTGGAGCGCCTGGGGAACTTCTTTTTCAGAGTCCATGCCCACAGGTTTTATACATACGGCAAGGTTTTGGTCGGAATAAAGTATTTCCACGGTTTCGCCTCCTTTTTTATAAGTATAACAGAAAAACACAAAAAGTCTATGGCGACCCTTGCAAGTTTTTGAATTTGTTATATAATGAAAGTGAAAATAGAGGGGGATATGTATGAAAAAGGAAGATTTTCGGCGCAAATCGCCGCTTGTGATATTTTTAAGTTACTTTGTTCGGCACAAGAGACTGTTTGCGATAGATATTCTCTGCGCTATGTGCATCGCCGGGGTGGATCTGCTGTTTCCGCTGATTACCCGCAGCGCGCTATATGATATGCTGCCAAATCAAATGTATCAGACATTTTTTACGGTGATGGCGGTATTTGTGGTGTTTTATGCACTGCGCGCGTTTCTCAATTATATCGTTGCTTACTACGGACATACCTTTGGCATCCGGGTGGAGGCGGATATCCGGGCGGATTTGTTCCGGCATATGCAGGAAATGAGCTTTGACTTTTTTGACCGGAACCGGACAGGCCAGCTTATGAGCCGGCTGACTTCCGATCTGTTTGAACTGACAGAGCTGGCCCACCACGGGCCAGAGGATCTTTTGACTTCCGTGCTGACCATTGTGGGCGCGCTGGTGGTCATGGGTTCGATCCGCTGGGAGCTGGCACTGATTGTTGGGCTGATGATTCCTGTGTTTTTGTTTGTGGTGATGACCATGCGCCGCAGCATGGGCAAGGCATCCAGAGTTGCCAAGGAGAAGACCGGTCACATCAATCAGGAAATCGAAAGCAGCCTTTCCGGCATCCGTACCGCCAAGGCCTTTGCCAATGAGCCGGTGGAAAATGCCCGGTTTACCGCTGCTAATGAAATTTACAAAACCTCCAAACGGGAGTTCCATAAGGCCATGGGCCGGTTTCACAGTTCTGTGGAGTTTTTCCTGTGCAGCCTGAATGTGGTGGTCATCGGTGTGGGTGGCTATTTTGTGATGCGGGGAAAGATGGACTACCGGGATCTTTTAACTTTTGTGCTGTATATTTCCTCCTTCGTCAACCCCATGCGCAAGCTCTCCGGGTTTTCCGAAATGTTCGCCAACGGCTTTGCCGGATTAAATCGCTTTGTGGGTATTATGCGCACAGAGCCCACTTTGCAGGATTTGCCGGACGCCAAGCCTCTGGAGGATGTAAAAGGGGAGATTTCCGTGGAGCATGTGTCTTTTGCCTATGACGGAAATCTGGACGTGCTGCGGGATGTAAGCCTTCGGGTAGCACCCGGGGAAACAGTAGCCATCGTAGGGCCCTCCGGGGGAGGAAAGACCACGCTGTGCCAGCTGATTCCCCGATTTTACGATGTATCCTCCGGCAGGATTGCCATTGACGGTCAGGATATCCGGGAAGTAACACAAACCTCTATCCATGAAAATATCGGTATCGTTCAGCAGGACGTGTTTTTGTTCGCGGACACGATTTTTGAGAATATCCGTTACGGAAAGCCGGATGCAACCATGGAGGAAGTGGTGGAGGCGGCCAAACGGGCGGAGATTTATGAGGATATTCTCGCCATGCCCCAGGGCTTTGATACCTACGTGGGTGAACGGGGCACGCTGCTCTCTGGCGGCCAAAAGCAACGGGTGGCCATTGCCCGGATTTTTCTGAAGAATCCGCCGATTCTGATTTTGGATGAAGCGACTTCTGCACTGGACTCCGTGACGGAAGCGAAAATCCAGCGGGCCTTTGATACTTTGGCCCAGGGCAGAACCACTTTGATTATTGCCCATCGTTTGGCAACCATCCGGGGAGCAGACCGCATTGTGTCCATTGCGGACGGCGTGATCACCGAATGCGGTACACACACGGAGCTTTTGCAGGCCGGCGGCATTTATGCGGAGCTTTACAAGACGCAGAACGCCTTGGCATTAGAAACCATGAAATAAGAAAAAGGAACCCCATTGGGGTTCCTTTTTTACATCTTCTCGGGAGCGGAGAAGCCCAGAATATCAATACAGGTTTCCAAAATGTTTTTGGCAAGGCCGATCAAGGAAATGTAGCCTGCCTTCAGATCTTCCTGTTCCTCGCTGAGGATTCGGGTTTCATGGTAGAACTTATTGACGCAGCCGGCAAGTTCATAAATATAGGCGCAAACCAGATTTGGGGCAGAGGATGCCAGCGCGTTTTCCATGGCCGGAGCAAACTTGGTAATGGCCAGCATCAAATCCTTGGCAAAGGGGTTGGCCGGGGCTTGAATGGGAAGCTGCTCCCATGCGCCGTATCTTGCTAGAATGGACTTGATCCGGACGATGGTATAGAGGATGTATGGGCCGGTGTTGCCCTCAAAGGCGGCAAACCGCTCCATATCGAAGTTGTAGTCCTTGGTGGGCTGATTGGAAAGATCACCGTACTTCAGCGCCGCCATGGCAATTTTTCGGGTGGTGTCCTCCACCTCATCGGCGGATACGATTTTATTGTCTTCCACCTTGGCGCGGACGAAATCCGTCATGTCGGAAATTAACTGTTCCAACCGCAGAACGCCGCCGTCCCGGGTCTTGAAGGGCTTTCCGTCCGCACCGTTCATGGTACCGAAGCCGACATGTTCCAGCTGGGTCTGGGCGGTGACAATGCCTGCTTTCCGGGCTGCACGGAATACCTGCTCGAAGTGCAGATTCTGCCGCTTGTCGGTGACGTAGAGCATCTTATCGGGGGTCCAGTCCTGCATCCGCTGTACCATGGTGGCAAGGTCTGTGGTAGCATAGATGGAAGAGCCGTCGGATTTTACTAAAATACAGGGGGGAACTTCCTTTTTGTCCCCTTCTTCTGCCACGGGGATAACCCACGCGCCCTCGGACAGGACAGCGATGCCTCGTTCTTTCATGTCTGCGACCATGGCAGGAATGTAGGGATCGGCATCGCTTTCGCCCAGCCATTGTTCGAAATAGACATTCAAATTGTCGTAATTCTTCCGCAGATCCGCTACGGAAATGCGCATAATGTGATTCCACAGCGCCCGGTAACCCCGGCGGCCCTGCTGCAGCTCAAAGGTGGCAACGTGAGCCTTTTGTGCAAATGTAGGATCGGATTTTTTTGAGGAGGCGGTGGGGTAAATTTCTTCCAGTTCCGAAAGGGTAAAGGGCGCATCTGTAGGATATTCCCCGGTAAAATCGGGGTCAAAATAGGGAAGTTCCGGCTGCCGCTCCTGCAGCTCTGCAATAATTAAGCCCATCTGCAGACCCCAGTCGCCCATGTGGATATCCCCGATGGTGTGGTAGCCCAGGAACTTGTGCAGCCGCTTCAGCGCCTCGCCGATGATGGCAGGCCGCAGGTGACCGATGTGCAGGGGCTTTGCCACATTGGCGCCGCCGTAGTCCACCACGATGGTCTGGCCTGCACCGATTTTTTCAACGCCAAAGTCTTCTTCGGTGCGCATCTGCTCCAGATAGGACTGCAAAAAGGCATCGGAAAGCTTTAAATTCAGAAAGCCGGGCATCACCGCTTCAATCATGGAGAAATCATCGGCCTTCAGCTTTTCTGCCACTGCGTTTGCGATGGCAATGGGGGCGCATTTATACTGCTTGGCAGCGGCCAGCGCGCCATTGCACTGATATTCGCACAGGTCGGGACGGTTGGAAACCGTGACCCGGCCAAAGGATGCATCATAGCCGGCATCTACGAATGCCTGCTGCATCTTTTCGGTGATAATATCAAGGATTTTTTTCATACTTAATTTCCTTTCTGCTGAGCCACCCACTCCAGATAATCGTCATAGGTGCCGTAGCGGTCCACAATGGTGCCGTCGGGTTGGAAAGCAATGACCCGGTTACAGGTGGAGGTCAGCATTTCGTGGTCATGGGAGGCCAGCAGCACGACACCGTTAAAGGCTTCCAGACCTTTATTGACCGCCTGGATGGATTCCATATCCAGATGGTTGGTCGGTTGGTCCAGCAGTACCACGTTGGCGCCGCTAAGCATCATCTTCGACAGCATGCAGCGAACCTTTTCACCGCCGGAAAGCACATTTACGCTCTTGAAAACATCTTCATTGGAGAACAGCATCCGTCCCAGGAAGCCCCGGAGGTACACATCGTCTTTCTTGGCGGAGTATTGCCGCAGCCAGTCCACCAGTTCCATCTTGTTGCCGTCAAAATACTCGGAATTGTCCTTGGGCAGGTAGCTGCGAATGGTGGAGATGCCCCATTTGATAGAGCCTTCGTCCGGTTCCAGTTCGCCCATCAGAATCTGAAACAGGGCGGTTTGCGCCAGCTCATTTTCGCCTACAAAGGCGATCTTGTCGGTTTTGTTCACGGAGAAATAGATGTTGTCCAGCAGCTTCACGCCGTCTACCGTGACGGACACGTCCTTGACAGTCAGAATATCCTTACCCAGCTCCCGCTCCGGCATAAAGCCCACAAAGGGATAGCGCCGGGTGGAGCAGGGCATTTCTTCCACCGTCAGCTTGTCCAAGAGCTTGCGTCGGGCGGTAGCTTGCTTGGCCTTACTTTTGTTGGCGGAGAAACGCTGAATAAACAGCTGCAATTCCTCGATCTTTTCCTGATTCCGCTTGTTTTTGTTGCGGATCATGGCCTGCACCATCTGGGAGGACTCATACCAGAAATCGTAGTTACCCACGTACATTTTGATCTTGCCGTAGTCGATATCCACAGTGTGGGTGCACACGGTGTTTAAGAAATGGCGGTCGTGGGAAACAGCGATGACCATGCCGGGGAAGTCCAGAAGGAAGTCTTCCAGCCAGTTGATGGCCTCGATGTCCAGGTTGTTGGTGGGCTCGTCCAGCATGATGATGTCCGGATTGCCGAAAAGCGCCTGAGCAAGCAGAACTTTCACCTTCAGCCGGGGATCGGTGGTTTCCATCATGTCATAGTGTAGCTCGGTGCCGATGCCCAAGCCCTGCAGAATCCGGGAGGCATCGCTTTCTGCTTCCCAGCCGCCCAGCTCGGCAAATTCCGCTTCCAGATCCGCAGCCCGAAGACCGTCCTCATCGGAAAAGTCCGGCTTTTCGTAAATGGCATCCTTTTCCTTCATCACCTCATACAGGTGCTGGTTGCCCATAATTACCGTGTCCATGACGGTGTACGCATCATAAGCGTTCTGGTTCTGTTTCAGTACAGAAACCCGCTTACCCTCTTCAATGGAAATGCTTCCGGAGGTAGAATCCAGCTCACCGGTGAGGATCCGCAGGAAGGTAGACTTGCCTGCGCCGTTTGCACCGATGATGCCGTAGCAGTTGCCGGGGAGGAACTGCAGATCTACGTGCTGGAATAGCCACTGGCCGCCGAATTGCATACCTAAATTGCTGACAGTAATCATAATTTCTCCTTTATAAAGCCATAAATATTCATTATAATTATAGCAGAAAAGCCGGAATAATCAAGGGCATTCTCATGAAATGTAAGAATTCGATAACTTTTCTTCAATGACTATGCCCAGCTTCTGCTGTGCCAGGCACTGCTTCGGCAGACCATTTTTTTCAGTGGATTATTAAGAGTTTTTTAAGTTGTCTGTCGAAAGACTTAAGGTTTCTTTAATCGCCTTGACAATGGGGGAGGAAAGGGGTAAATTCATACCAGAAAAAACCAATTGCGAGGTAAGAAAATGTTTATTGCAATGTTCAATGGCTGGTATTTCTTCTGGCTGCTGCTTTGCAGCGGTGCCACGGTAGGTCTGTATTTTCTGCTGCGTAATAAGAGTCGGTTTACACAGGATGCGGTGCTGTTTGGCCTGTTGGTTTTGGGCCTGGTGGCGCATTTTACAAAGGTATATTATCCGCCCTACTCGGTGGATGAGGCCAGAATGCTCCGGGACAGCTGGTTTGTCAACATCTGCGGTGCAAATATTGCGCTGTTTCCCTTCTTCTACTGGTCGAAAAATGAGAAGATTAAGGACTATATGTTCTACATCGGCGTAATTAGCGGATTGATTGCGCTGTTTTATCCCCAGGAGCCCATCGCAAAGGTGGATCAGGCTGCAGAGCAAATAGATATCATCCGTTTCTACTACCATCATTGGATGGTGCTTGCCGTGCCGCTGCTGATGGTATTGTTTGGTCACCACAAGCTGTCTTATAAGCGGCTCCTCAGCGCCCCTACCGGACTGTTGCTTTTGATGCTCTTTATCATGCTGAACCAGATCTTCCAGTCGGAGTTGGGCTTTATCCCCCTGCGGGACAGAGAGAACTTCTTTGGCATCGATTACAAGAATACGTCTTACATCTGGGGCCCCGGCACCAATGATGCTATCGGCGATTTCCTGGCGCTGTTCACACCCGGGTTTTTTAAGATCGTTCCCGTGGGAGAATTTGCCGGGCAGGTCAAGTACTGGCCCTGGTTCTGGCTGATCGTTCCTGTGTACCTGCTGGTTACCCCGCTGTCTTTCGGCCTTGCTGTGATCTTTGATCACAAGTCTTTGGCTGCGGATGTCCGGAGACTGAAGCCCCACAGAAACAAAAAACATGTAGCAGCAAAATAAAAATGATGCCGCCCTTTTTAGGGCGGCATTTG
>JAZOUU010000003.1:0-23291 GCA_045658365.1 Faecousia sp.
TGCTGCCGTCTGGCCCGGGAGGCTGCCCAGACCGGGGAGGAATACCGGATCTATGCCTGCGGCGGTGACGGCACGTTAAATGAAGTGGTTGCCGGCGCGGCAGGGTTCGATAATGTGTCGGTGACGGTGTTTTCCGGCGGCAGCGGCAACGATTTCGTGAAGCTGTTTTCCGACCCTCAGGCGTTTTTCGACATCGACCGGCTGCTGGATGCCCAGGAGACCACTTTCGATCTGATCAAGTGCAACGATGACTACTCTCTGAACATCTGCTCTGTGGGACTGGATGCCAGAATCGGAACGGACGTGGCCAATTATAAAAGAATTCCTCTGCTCAGCGGCTTCCGGGCCTATGCGGTGTCCACGCTGATCAACGTGATCCGGGGCATCAGCGAGCATTATGTGGTGGAGATCAACGGAGAAACAGTGGACGACCGACAGACGCTCATTTGCGTCTGCAACGGCAGGTATTATGGCGGCGGTTTTTATCCGGTGCCGGAAGCCGACCCATCCGATGGACTGCTGGATGTGCTGCTTGTGAAAAAGGTATCCCGTTTGCAGGTGGCGCAGGTTATTGGAAAATACAAAGACGGGAAATATCGGGAATTGCCCCATTTGGTGCGCCATATCCGGACAAAACAGCTGACCATTCGCTGCGACGGCCCGACGGCTATCAATTTAGATGGCGAGCTGCGGCGGTCGGATGTGGTGAATATCCGCCTGGCAGACGAAAAGATCCGGTTTTTCTATCCCAAGGGAATACATATTGTGAATACCCAGCCGGCGGCTGTCCGATAAATTTTTGCAGAATCAAAGAGGTGCGCTGTGGAAAACTATTTTCAGATCCGAATGGACAAAAAGAAAATTGATGCCATCTCCAATCTGGGGCTTGCCCACATGGGGGACGGTGTTTATGAGCTGCTTTGCCGCAGCTACCTGTGCGCCAAGGGAAATCTTACGGTGAAGCAGCTGCACCGGCAAGCGGTTGAGCTGGTGCGGGCGCCGAAGCAGGCCCAATTTGCAGAGAAAATTTTGCCTTTTCTGACGGAAGAGGAGAAAGATTATTACCGCCGGGGCAAAAATGCCCACAGCCACGCCGCGCCCAAGGCGGCTACCCCCCAGGAGTATGCCAGGGCCACGGGCCTGGAAACCCTGTTTGGCGCGCTGTATCTGGCAGGTCAGAGGGAGCGGTTGAATGAATTGTTTCATATCATGATGGAGGATAGCGATGGCATTTGATGCATTTTATCTCACCTGCGTGCTGGAGGAGATCCGGGCATTGCCGGAACCGAGAGTGGAGAAAATCCACCAGCCTGCCAGAGATACGCTGATTCTCCACCTGCGGCATCGGGAGGGACGGGTAAAGCTTTTGATCGGAGCCAATCCTGCCGCGCCCCGGCTGCATCTGACGATGGCAAATCCCGAGAATCCTGCCGAGCCGCCCATGTTCTGCATGCTGCTGAGAAAGCATCTTTCCGGCGCCCGTCTGGCAGAAATAACCCAGCTTCCCATGGAGCGTTGGGCGAAATTCACCTTTGACTGCATCGACGAACTGGGCGATCCGGTGCAAAAGAGCCTGGTGGCGGAGCTGATGGGCAGAACCTGTAATTTGTATTTACTGTCCCCGGAGGGACGGATCATCGATTGCCTGCGTAGGGTGGGGCTGGACGATTCTGCCAAGCGGCAGGCCCTGCCGGGATTGTATTACCAGATGCCGGAACCGGTGGAAAAGCAAGACCCCAAGGCATTAACACAAGAATGTTATGTAAACCTATTAAAACAGCCCGGCGCAGATCTTTTGGCGGATCGGCTGATGGATACTTTGGGAGGGCTTTCCCCCTTGGTGTGCCGGGAGGCAGCGCTCTTTGCCGGCGGCAGCGTGGATGCCCGGCTGGAGGGAGAAAATCCGGAGGATTTCGGAGAAAAGCTGTACCTGTTCTTCCGGGAGCAGACGGAGCATCCTGCGCCTTATTACACGCTGGGGACGGACGGCGCACCGAAGCAATTTGCTTTTTGCCCCATCCGGCAGTACGGTAACTGTCAAAAAGGGGAGTCCTTCAGCGCTCTTTTAGATGATTACTATACCTTAAGGGACCACCAGACCGCTATCCGGCAAAAGGGTCAGGGGCTGCGGAAAACTGTCCAGAATCTCTGCACCCGGCTGACGAAAAAGCTGGCCATTCAGGAAACGGAATTGGTTGCTACCTATGACCGGGAGCGGCTGCGGCAGCTGGGAGATATCGTCACCGCCAACATCCACCGCATCCGCAAGGGGCAGACGGTGTTGCAGGCGGAGGATTTTTACGACGAAAAGATGCCGGTAATCGACATTCCCCTTTCTCCCATCCTGTCCCCCCAGCAGAATGCGGCAAAATTCTACAAGGATTACACCCGGATGAAAAACGCCCAAAAGGAGCTGACCAAGCAGATTGCTTTGGGCGGTGAGGAACTGACCTATCTGAAAAGTGTGCTGGAGGAGCTGAATCGAGCCGGCAGCGAGCAGGAGCTGGAGGAGATCCGGCAGGAGCTGGCAGCCGGTGGGTATGTGAAAGCGGAAACCGGAAAGAAGCGGGTTAAGCAGAAGAAAACCGCCCCCATGCACTTCGTCTCCACCGACGGCGTGTCCATTTATGTGGGGAGAAACAACCGGCAGAATGATGAGCTGACCTTCAAAATGGCTCGGAAAGATGATTTGTGGCTGCATGCCCAAAAAGTCCACGGAAGCCATGTGATCATTGCCTGCGCAGGGCAAAGCGTGCCGGATGATACCGTCACCCAGGCAGCCCAGCTGGCGGCGTACTATGCAGAAAGCGGCGGCGGTCAGAACATTGCTGTGGACGTTACACCGGTAAAACAGGTGAAAAAGCCACCGGCAGGAAAGCCGGGCATGGTGATCTATCACACCTACCGTACGGTCATCGTCAACCCCTATCCGGAGATCGTGGTGGATGCCCTCAATGCGGAACACGCAAAAAATGCTGTCACGGAGTGACAGCATTTTTTTAGCCTCTTATGAGTTTTTCAAACACCGGCAGGCTGCGGCAAATCATATCCGCGCTGACGCAGTAGCAGATCCGGAAATAGCCGGGGCAGCCGAACCCGTCCCCGGGCACCAGCAGCAGATCCAGTGCCTTTGCCTTTTCGGAAAAGGCCACCGCATCGCCGCCGGGGGCCTTGATGAACAGGTAAAACGCCCCATCCGGCTTGGCCATTTCATAGCCCATGGCGGTCAGATTCTCGTACAGCAGCCGGCGGTTTTGGTCATAGGCCTCCAGATCCGGCCGCAGCTTCGCGCACCGGGCGATGACCTTCTGCCACAGAGACGGTGCGCAGACATGGCCGGCAGCCCGGGCTGCCCCGGCAATGGCGGCATACAGAGTCCTGCTGTCCGTGGCGGCTTCCGGCACATAGATGTATCCGATTCGTTCTCCCGGCAGGGAAAGGGATTTGGAATAGGAATAGCAGACGATGGTGTTGGGATAAATGGTGGGCAGGAAGGGAACTTCCACTCCTCCGTAGGCCAGCTCCCGGTAGGGCTCATCAGAAACGATATAAATGGGATGGCCGTACTCCCGGCTCTTTTTCGTCAGCAGCTGGGCCAAATCCTCCAAGGTCTGCCGGGTGTAAACCACACCGGAGGGGTTGTTGGGAGAGTTGATAATGACCGCGGCGGTATGCTCGGTCAGCATTTCTTCCACTGCAGACAGGTGAATTTGAAACTCGGGCACATCCGGGGCTACCACCCGAAAGCCCATTCCGGCGGATTCCACAAAGGGCTTATACTCCGGAAAATAGGGAGCAATGGCTAGAATCTCCGCCCCGGGAACCGCAAGTGCCCGAAACACTGCCACCAATTCCGGCGCAGCGCCGCAGCCGATGAAAAGCTGCTGGGGTGTCACTCCGGCAGCATACCGGATGTTCAAATCATCGGCAATGGCCTGTCGGGTTTCCAGATCACCCACGGCAGAGGTATAGCCGTGAAGCTGCAGGGAATCGGTGTCATTCAGCAGCTCGCGAATGGTTTCCTCCACCGCTGCGGGGGCGGGGATGGAGGGGTTTCCCAAGCTGTAGTCATAAACATTTTCCGCGCCCACAATGGCGGCGCGGCTGCGTCCGTATTCAAACAGCTCCCGGATGCAGGAGCGGTTCGCGCCCAGAGCATAGGCAGTTTCGTTATACATAAGGCCTCCTGAAATTACAGCTGATACAGAGGTTTCCGGGGGTCGTAGCCCTGGGGACGGTAAGTCACAGAGCCGATGGGTTTGCCGTCAATGCCGTATTTTGCGTTGTAGCCAAAGAGGTTTACATAACACATCAAATCGTCTTTTTCCTCTTCCATAGCTTTCATCACAGCTACCGTGGCCAGCACATCGTCCACTGCCCGGTGGGAATTCACCACCGACCCGGCAAGGCCGTAAACATCAATGGCGTTGCAAAGCTTGTGGGGATAGCTGTGCCGGTCCTTGTACACCGTGAGAAGATCCAGCTTGTCTTTTCCTTTTAATATCGTGGGGTCGCCGTTTCGCAGTAGTAAGTAGAACAAAAAGCTCAAATCAAAATGGGCGTTATAGGCCAGCAGAAGGGTGTTTCCGGCAAACATCCGGGCGATATCCCGGCAGACCTGTTCCTTGGGGATACCCCGTAGCAGCAGGTCTTGCGTGGTGATACCCGTCAACTCCTTGATTTTGGGAGGGACGGTATTGCCGGGGGTTAGGGCGATCAATTCGTCGTATTCCTGCACTACTACCGCTTTTCCGTCCTGCTGCTGCACCACAACGGCGGCAAATTCGATGATTTCGTCCCGGGAGAATTGCAGACCGGTGGTTTCCGTGTCGAAAAGCACCAGCCGGTCGTAGGTTTCAAACAATCGAGAAAATTCCATATCATTCTCCTGTGGCCAGCGCCATGGCCCGGCGGAATTTACTGTCGGATTCCGGCTCCAGACCGTATTGGGCGGCCAATTTTTTTGCGTATTCTACCAGCGCGTTTTCGCAGCCGGAGATCAGTTCCAGCTCTAGCTCCCACAGCGGCATTTCCCGGCCTGCGCCCAGAAGCATGCCCCGATCCACAGCCAATTCTGCGGTAAAGTCCGGGAATGAGAGGGTTTTTCTGTGCCGGGTGAACCGGGCGGCGCAGAGGGGAAAGAGACCCTCATCTGCCCATTTTGGCAGCTCTGCAACCCCGGATAGTTTACATAACTCTGAAACGGCCGCTGTGATTTCTGTGTTCTCCACGTTCCACTCCCCACGGCTGTAACCGATGCCGGGGGTTTTTAGCGTACAGACGGAAATTCCGTTTTCCAGCCGCCGCCGAAGCGTGATCCGCTGAGCGGACAGGCTGCGGCTGGGGGTGTCGTAATAGGTGGTCTCCATGGAAATGGGGGAAAAGTCCCCGAATTCTTCTAAAACAGCATCCAGCTGGGCGGGAGTTGCCCGGAATTTCAGTTCAAATTCTCTGCCCATAGTCCGCTTATCTCCTTAACCATTGCCTTAGCGCCAGATATTGCTGCTGCTCGTCCAGGGCTTTTACCACTTTCAGCAAAAGGTTATTCCATTCCCGGGCGGTAAGATGACCGTCCATGCCGGTGGTCAGGTAGGTACATTCGGAAAGCTTCAAACTGCCCATCTGCCGGGCAAACGCTTTATCCACGCCCAAAGCCAAAGCATAGGGAGCCATGCGGTAGTAATATTCCGGATTACTGCGGAGGATCCGCTGCAATTCCTCTTTCGGTACGGTTTTTAAGTACCGGCGCAGGCCGAGAATTTCTGCCATTCCCAGCCGTCCGGTTTCGCTGCGGCGACCGCCGTAAGCGCAGGCAAAGCCTGCCAGCCATTGACAGCCCAGCACGAAAGCGGCCACACCCCATTCGCCGGACAGGGCGCTGACCAAAAGCCACAGGGCGCTGGCAGCCAGAGAAATTAGCAACGGCAGCTTTTTGCGAAGATGCCATGCGCCCACAGCGGCATGGATCTGCCAGGACAGCACCGCGCCCAAAATGGACAGCAGCAGCCCCAGAATTACCTGCCAGGCGGTGTCATTTACAAGGGCCAGGGCCATGGAAATACCGCCGGAAATGCCAATGCCTGCGCAAATTATCCGGAAAATATTGGGATTTCCGGAGCTTGTCAAATAGTAATCCCGGACATTGGGGACGACTTTTCCGGCTTTAGTTGCTAGCCGGGCAAAGTGATCACCGGTGCCATCCACGGTTTTGCGGCGGCCAAAGAGGGCCCGGAAGCAGCGAACCTCAAAATCCTTCCGCTCGTTGCCCATTTCCATCCGTTTATGGAGAAGGACTCGGCCGTTATTCTCCAGCTGAATCAGCAGATAGCCCATTTGCGCCCAGGAAATTACCATTGCGGTAAAGTCCACCCCTTGGGCGGTAAGGCAACAGCCCAGTTCTCCGGCGGTCAGACCCACAGGCTCTTGGGTTCTGCGCAGCCGGCGGGGCGGAAGGGTACGCAGAAACAGCAGCCAGTAAACCAGCGCTGCGAACGCGCACAGATACATGGCCACATCGTCGCCGTTGAGGTGCCATTGCTTGATGAGAGGCTGGGGGAAAAGAGCTTCCGAAACATTCAGGGTCATGGTCAGGGATTCGTGGTCTTTTAATCCCTGGTTGAAGCTGCAGCGAATGGTAGAGCCGTCCACGCGGTAGTCCATGAGACTGTCCACCGCTTCCTGATAATAGGTGCTGACAAACACCGGTTTTCTTTCCGGCGCGCCGGGCAAGGTAATGTCAAAGGACATATGCGCAATGGGATAGGCAAAGCCGGAAAGAAGCTCCAGCGTCAACTGCAGCTGGCCGTTTTTTTGCGCAGTGATGGCATCCGGCAGTTCATAGCGAATCACGAAGGTCTGACTGCCGGCAAAATGCACATAGCCTTTCAAATCCACATTGCGAACGTTTCCGGACAGAGAGGTTCTGGCGATACCGCCGTTGAGAGAGATGTTCTTTGCCTGGGCAGGTAGGGGAAACACCAGCTGCGCCGGCACTTCGTCCAGAGATAGCTGCACCGTCAAGGTCACATCGCACGTACCGTTGGAGTGCACGGTGGTATTGCTCTGCATTTGGGTCACGCTTCCCGCGGCGAATACCGTGGTGGTCAGAATTATGCAGATTAACAAAAAGATTCCGATGCGGCGCATGGCGATGGCCTCCTTTCTGCAGCAAAATATCGGTTTTATTTTACCATGGTCACGGTGAAAATGCAAGGGTGACATCCATCGCCGAACCCCAAAGCGTGCCATGCTTTTTCTGTCTGGGGGCTTGTGCATTGGGCGAAAATGTAGTACAATAACAACCAGGCAGAAAGAACCGGGGAGGAACGTCATGGCTTTTGAAAATGAAGAACTGAATCAACGCCGTGAAGCTCGCCGGCAGGAGCAGAAATTTTTGGCCGGGCAGCGGCGTCTTTTGCGTATCGGTGTTATCATGACGGCGCTGACATTGGTGCTCTGCGGCGCAGCGCTGCTGATCACCATGGGTATTGTGAACCAGCCGGCGCAGCCGTCTATGGAGCAAACCACCGAAAGGCCTACGGAAAGTCAGCCCACAGAGCCCTTGCCCACCCAACCGGTAACACCGGATACGGTGATCCATTTTGTGGCCGGCGGCGATGTGAACGTCACGGATAAGACCGTCAGCGCCGGCGCATCAGGCGGCGGCTATGATTATACCAATATGTTTATGGATCTGGTCCCCGCTTTGGCCGGCGCGGATCTGGCGGCGCTGAATTTTGAGGGAAATCTCTACGGTGCGCCCTACGGAGATACGAAGTCTGCCCCTGCAGCGCTTGCGCAAGCTCTGCGCAATGCGGGTGTGGATATTTTGCAGACCGCCAATTCTCAAAGTATTGTTAACGGACTTTCCGGCCTCACCGCCACGCTGCAGGGTATCCGGGATGCAGGCATGGAGCCACTGGGCACCTATGCCAGCGCCGAAGAGTTCCGGAAATCCGGAGGCTATCTTATTCGGGAGGTTCAGGGCATTCGCATTGCCTTTGTTGCCTTTACCAAGGGCATGGACGGCATGGGACTGCCTGCCGGCAGCGAGGACTGTGTCAATCTTCTTTATAAGGACTATAACAGCACCTACCAGACCGTGGATACGGAGGGAATCACCGCCGTACTGAAAGCGGCCCAGGCCCAAAAACCCGATATTACCATTGCGCTGCTCCATTGGGGCAGTGAATATAACCGGAAAATCAGCAAGACACAGGAAAAAATTGCCACGCTTTTGCTGGAACAAGGGGTGGATGCCATCATCGGAACCCACTCCCATTACGTGCAGGAAGTGAAATTTGACTCCCGAAAAGGCACAGTCATTGCCTATTCCCTGGGAGACTTTTATGGGAATGGAGACACTGCCGGTACGGACTATACGCTGCTTCTGGATTTGGAAATTACCCGGGACGGAAGAACGGGGAGGGTCGCTATTACCGGCGTGGACTATACCCCGGTATATCTGCTGGATGAGACGGAGTCAGGCGGCGGTTTGCGGCTGCTGCGGATCCGGGAGGCCATGGCGGCATATGAGCAGAACACGGTAAATAAGGTGTCACAGGAAGCGTATCTGGCCATGAAGAATGCTTTGGAAAAAATCGAATCCAGAATGGATATCGCGTAAATTTACCGGTTAAAAAGAGGGTGCCGATCGGCACCCTCTTTTCATTTACTTAAAGTATTCCACAGCGGACTTGAAGAGCTTCATGTCGTATTCGCCGGGGACATTCTTATACAGACCGTTGTTCCAGCGTTCGCTGTGACCCATTTTGCCCAGCACCCGGCCATCGGGGGAGGTGATACCCTCAATGGCGAAGATGGAGCCGTTGGGATTGAAGCGAACATCGGCGGTGGCATTGCCCTCCAGATCCACATACTGGGTGGCGACCTGACCGTTTGCGATCAGCTGCCGCGCCAGCTCCTCGGAGGCGAAGAACCGACCCTCACCGTGGGAGATGGGCACATTGTAGATATCGCCCACGTTGGTGTTTGCCAGCCATGGGGACTTGTTGGAGGCCACCCGGGTGCGAACGATCCGGGACTGGTGGCGGACGATGGTGTTGTAGGTCAGAGTGGGGCAATTTTCATCGGTGTCGATAATCTTGCCGTAGGGCACAAGACCCAGCTTTACCAGAGCCTGGAAGCCGTTGCAGATACCCAGCATCAAGCCATCCCGTTGCTCCAGCAGACGGGTCACTTCGTCCTTAATGGCGGCATTGCGGAAGAACGCGGTAATGAACTTACCGGAGCCGTCGGGCTCGTCACCGCCGGAGAAGCCGCCGGGAATGAAGATGACCTGAGACTGGCCAATTTTTTCTGCAAACTGCTCCACACTCCGGGAAATGGCATCGGCTGTCAGGTTTTTCACCACGAAGATCTCCGCTTCCGCGCCGGCATCCTCCACCGCCTTGGCGGAGTCATATTCGCAGTTGGTGCCGGGGAATACGGGAATCAGCACCTTAGGCTTGGCGACCTTGATTGCCGGAGCAACCCGCTGGGCAGCGGGGAAGGAAACGGTCTCCATGGGGGTGACCACATCGGGAATGTTGCAGGAATACACGCTTTCCAGCTTGTCTTCATAAGCCTTTTGCACAGCGTTGAGGTTCAGCGCTTCGCTGCCGTAGGTAAAGGCGCCGGTATCGGTGGTGCTGCCCAGTACCAGACCCACAGGCGCTTCGTCGGACAGCTCCAGTACGAAGCTGCCGTAGCCGTAGCCAAAGAGCTTTTCGACAGAAATTTCTTCGTTAAAGGCAAAGCCAAGGCCGTTGCCGAAGGACATCTTCATCACAGCCTCTGCAGCGCCGCCCAACCCTAAGGTGTAGGCAGCCACGGCCTTGCCGTTGCGCAGCATGGCGGTGACGGTGTTGAACAGCTTCAGAAGCGATGCGGTGACAGGCAGACCGCTTTCATCGTATTCCGGCTCTACCAGACAGACTGTATGACCGGCAGCCTTGAACTCGTTGGAAACGATGTTTTGCACCTTGTCGGTGGTGATGGCGAAGGAAACCAGGGTGGGAGGCACATCCAAATCTTCAAAGGTGCCCGACATAGAGTCCTTGCCGCCGATGGCAGCAATTTTCAGTTCCTTCTGGGCCTTAAATGCGCCCAGCAGCGCGGCGGTGGGCTGACCCCAGCGCTTGGCATCCTTGCCCACCCGGAGGAAATACTCCTGGAAGGTCAGATACACATCTTCAAAGCTGGCGCCGGTGGCGATCAGCTTGGCAGCGGACTCCACTACTGCCAAATATGCGCCGTGGTAGGGGCTCTTTTCCGTGATGAAGGGGTTATAGCCCCAGCTCATGACGGAGCAGTCGTCGGTATGACCGGACTCCAGGCTGATCTTATGAGTCATGGCCTGGATGGGAGTCTGCTGATGGACACCGCCAAAGGGCATCAGTATAGTGCCTGCGCCGATGGAAGCGTCAAACCGCTCGGAAAGTCCCCGCTTGGAGCAGGTGTTCAGGTCGGTGGCGATGCGATTCATGTTTTCGGTAAAGCTGCCGGAAATGGCGGGAGCGAAGTCTGCCGCAGCGGCAACTTCCACGGATACATGCTTTTCCGCGCCGTTGGAGTTGAGGAACTCCCGGGAAACGTCGCAGATGGTCTGCTCGTTCCAGTTCAGCCGCAGCCGGGGCTCTTCCGTGACGGTGGCCACCACAGTGGCTTCCAGGTTTTCCTCTGCTGCCAGCTCCAGGAACCGGGCAACGTTCTTTTCTTCTACCACAACGGCCATCCGCTCCTGGGATTCGGAGATGGCCAGCTCGGTGCCGTCCAGACCGTCGTACTTCTTGGGAACTTTGTTCAAATCGATGATGAGGCCGTCGGCCAATTCGCCGATGGCGACGGAAACACCGCCTGCGCCGAAGTCGTTGCAGCGCTTGATCATCACAGCGGCTTCGCCGTTGCGGAACAGACGCTGCAGCTTCCGTTCTTCGGGGGCGTTGCCCTTCTGCACTTCTGCGCCGCAGCTGCCCAGGGATTCCACGGTGTGGCTCTTGGAAGAGCCGGTGGCGCCGCCGCAGCCGTCACGGCCGGTACGGCCGCCCAGCAAAATCACCTTGTCCCCGGGAGCGGGGGTGCCGGGCTTGGAGTGGTCTTCGTGAACAGCGCCTACCACAGCGCCGATTTCCATCCGCTTTGCAGCGTAGCCGGGGTGATAGATCTCGTCTACCATGCCGGTGGCAAGACCGATTTGGTTGCCGTAGGAAGAGTAGCCGGCAGCAGCGGTGGTGACGATTTTCCGCTGGGGCAGCTTTCCGGGCATGGTCTCATTAATGGGCTTTAAGGGGTCAGCAGCGCCGGTGACACGCATGGCAGCGTACACATAGGCCCGGCTGGCCAGGGGATCACGGATCGCGCCGCCGATACAGGTGGCAGCGCCGCCGAAGGGCTCGATTTCCGTGGGATGGTTGTGGGTTTCGTTCTTAAACAGCAGCAGCCAGGGCTGCTCCTCCCCATCCACCGTCACGGTCATCCGCACGGTACAGGCGTTGATCTCCTCGGACTCATAGAGCTTGTCCAGGTAGCCTGTTTTCCGCAGGTACTTGCCGGCCAGGGTGCCGATGTCCATCAGATTGATAGGCTTGGTGCGGCCCAGCTCTTCCCGGGTGGCCAAATATTCTTCATAGGCGCTCTGCAGGAGAGCATCCTCGAATTTTACGTCGTCAATGGTGGTCAGGAAGGTGGTGTGACGGCAATGGTCGGACCAGTAGGTGTCGATCATCCGGATTTCCGTAATGGTGGGATTCCGGTTCTCAGTCTTGAAATAGCCCTGGCAGAAGGTGATATCGTCCAAGTCCATGGCAAGGCCCAGTTCCTTCACCAGCTGGGCAAGGCCGGCCTTATCCATGTCCAAAAAGCCCTCTACGGTGGCTACGGACTCGGGAATATTCACTTCCAGCGCCAAAGTTTCGGGCAGGGAAAGGGATGCCTCCCGGCATTCCACCGGGTTGATGACATGGCGGCGCAGAGCGGCCAGTTCTGCCTCTGTCAGATTGCCTTCCAGCACATAGACCTTGGCGGTGCGCACCAGAGGACGTTCCCCCTGGGAAAGGATCTGGATACACTGGGCGGCGGAGTCTGCCCGCTGGTCAAACTGACCGGGCAGGGGCTCTACGGCAAAGACCACATCGCCGGTGGGGGCAGTGTAGGAAACGTTGTCGACCTGGGGCTCGGAAAATACCGTGCCCACAGCGTAGTCAAACAGCTCTTTTTCGATGTTTTCCACATCGTACCGGTTCAGCACCCGGAGGCTGCGCAGATTTTTAATTTGCAAAAACTCCCGGGCTTCCCGCAGCAGACCGTCTGCCTCGTGGGTTTGACCCTGTTTTTTCTCAACGTATACGCGATAAACCATGGGGAAGATCCTCCTTATTTCTTAGCGGCCAGGGCTTTCTGGCCGATATCGCTGCGGCTGTAGGCGTTGCGGAACTTAACACCCGCGGAAAGCCGGTAAGCAGCATCAATGGCATCTTTCAAATTGCTGCGGACAGCGGTGGTGCCGGTAACACGGCCGCCGGAGGTGAGAAGCTCACCGTTTTCCAGCTTGGCGCCGGCAACAAAGGTAGCCTTGGCCGCCCGATCGGACATGGTCAGCTTGTAGCCCTTCTTGTAGCTTTCCGGGTAGCCGGCGGAAGCTTTAATGACACAGCAGGCATGCTTTTTGGCAAACCGGACAGGGGTCTTGGACAGTGTGCCGTTGGTGCAGGCCATCATGACGGTGAGCAGGTCGCTCTTCATCAGAGGCAGCACCACCTGAGTTTCGGGGTCGCCGGACCGGCAGTTGTATTCAATGTCCTTGGGAGCCTTGGGGGTCAGCATCAGTCCAAAGTACAGGCAGCCCTTGAAGGTTCTCTTTTCCTTTTTCATTGCCCGGATGGTGGGTAGGAAGATTTCCTTCATGCACTGTTTGGCGATATCGTCGGTGTAATAGGGGTTGGGGGCGATGGTGCCCATGCCGCCGGTGTTCAGACCGGTGTCATTGTCACCGGCGCGCTTGTGGTCCATGGAAGATACCATGGGGCGCACCACTCTGCCGTCGGTAAAGGCCAGCACGGACACTTCCGGGCCGGTGAGGAATTCCTCGATGACCACGGTAGAGCCGGATTTGCCGAACTTGGCATAGGCCATCATATCGGTAACGGCCTGCTTGGCTTCTTCCCGGGTCTGAGCGATGATGACGCCCTTGCCCAGAGCCAGACCGTCGGCCTTGACCACCGTGGGGATGGGCGCGGTTTCCAGATATTCCAAAGCTTTCTCCAGCTCTGTGAAAATTTCATAAGAAGCGGTGGGAATGCCGTATTTCTTCATGAGGTTTTTGGAGAATGCTTTACTGCCTTCGATGATGGCGGCATTCGCGCGGGGGCCAAAACAGGGAATCCCCTTTTCTTCCAAGGCATCTACACAGCCCAGCACCAGAGGATCGTCCGGCGCCACCACGGCATAGTCGATCTTATTCTCAGTGGCGAATGCCACGATCTTTTCAATTTCCGTTGCGCCGATGGGAACGCAAACTGCATCTGCGGCGATGCCGCCGTTGCCGGGAAGAGCGTAAATGGTTTCCACATCGGGATTTTTCTTCAAAGAGCGGATGATGGCATGCTCACGGCCACCGCCGCCGACAACGAGAAGTTTCATATAATTTCCTCCAATTTGGGAGAGATATGCGACCGAAGGTCGCTGAAGCCTCCCTTGTGCAAAGGGAGGTGTCACGGCTTTGCCGTGACGGAGGGATTGCTTTGTATTGACAATCCCCCAGTCAGCCTGTATGGCTGACAGCCCCCTTTACACAAGGGGGCCGTTTGCTGCGCAATTAGTGATGGAACAGCCGCATGCCGGTGAAGGCCATGACGATACCATTCTTGTCGCACTCTTCGATGACCAGATCGTCACGGATGGAGCCGCCGGGTTCTGCGATGTACTTAACACCGGAAGCAACGCCACGCTTGACGGAGTCGGGGAAGGGGAAGAAAGCATCGCTGCCCAGAGCAACCGCATCACGGCTGTCCAGCCATGCCCGCTTTTCTTCGGCGGTCAAAGGCTCGGGACGGACGGTGAAGTAGTTCTGCCAGATACCCTCGGCGCAAACGTCTTCTTCGTTGCCGTTGATGTAGCCGTCGATGACATTGTCCCGGCCGGGACGGCCCAGATCCGCACGGAAGGGCAGGTTCAGCGTTTTGGGATGCTGACGCAGGAACCAGGTATCGGCCTTGCCGCCAGCGAGGCGGACACAGTGCACACGGCTCTGCTGACCGGCGCCTACGCCGATGGCCTGACCGTCGTAAGCAAAGCAAACGGAATTACTCTGGGTGTACTTCAGGGTGATGAGAGAAACGATCAGGTCAATCTTGGCGCTCTCGGGCAGTTCCTTATTGGCGGTGACGATGTTCTCCAGCAGATGCTCGCCGATCTTGAAGTTGTTGCGGCCCTGCTCAAAGGTGATGCCGAAGATCTGCTTGCGCTCCTGAGCATCGGGCACATAATTGGGGTCGATCTTGACCACGTTATAGCCGCCCTTGCGCTTAGCTTTCAGAATAGCCAAAGCTTCGTCGGTGTAGCCGGGAGCGATGACACCGTCAGAAACCTCGGGCGCGATGAGCTTGGCGGTCATCTCGTCGCAGACATCGGAGAGAGCGACCCAGTCGCCAAAGGAGCACAGCCGGTCAGCACCGCGAGCCCGGACATAAGCGCAGGCCAGAGGATTCTCATCCAGACCTTCCACATCCTCTACAAAGCAGGCTTTCTTCAGCTCCAAAGGCAGAACCTTGCCCACAGCGGCGGAGGTGGGGGAAACGTGCTTGAAAGAGGTGGCGCAAGCCATGCCGGTGGCTTCCTTCAGCTCCTTGACCAGCTGCCAGGAGTTCAGCGCGTCCATAAAGTTGATGTAGCCGGGACGGCCGTTGAGGATCTCGATGGGCAGCTCGGAACCGTCATGCATATACAAAGAAGCAGGCTTCTGATTGGGGTTGCAGCCGTATTTCAGCTCAAAGTTTTTCATGGAAATCTCCTCCAAAATAATATTTCTTGGCTCTCCCTCTGGGAGAGCTGGCACGCCGATAGGTGTGACTGAGAGGGGAATGCCCTCTCTGCCCTCACTGTGCTCGGGCACCTCTCCCGGAGGGAGAGGCAAGTTTTAGCAGTGCTTATTGATCATTCTCTGCTCGCACTTTCCGGTTTCCAGATCGGTGTAGCGCACAAACAGGGAAATCTTGTTGTTCTCGTCCAGATTCTTCCACAGTTCTTCAGTGAAAGCATCAATATCAGCAGGAATGCTGACCCGCTCCGGCTCGCCCTGGAAGGTGGGGATCACGGGATTGCCGTCGCAGACATAGGTGTGCAGGAAGTGACCCAGACCGGCGGTGGCGGGGTACTCCCAGAAAAACCGGGCGCAGGCATTGCCCTCGGGATCGGCGGCCTTCAAAATGGACATTTTGTAGCTGCCGTCACGGCCCTGGAGACCGGAAATCCGAGGTGTCCAGTTGGGGCCGTCGTCTTCAAACATACGGGTGCGCAGGGCCGCTTCCCAGCTTTCGCCCCGGGAAAGGAATTCCCAAATGGTGTCAGTCTGGTCGCCGTTGGTGACGATGAGGCCGCAGCCGGCTTCCCGTACGGGATGGTAGATAATCAAATGGGGGTCTTTCATCAGACTGGGGTCGTGGGCTTCGGTGCGGATGCCGTCGGGTTCCTGAACGAATACCCGGTTGCGGGAGTTGACACTGCGGCCCATGATGAAATAAGCCGCTGCGGCCTTTTTGCCGTCGGGGGTGATTCCCAGCACGATGCCACGGCCAGGATAGGTGTTTCCGGAAAGACGCTGCTCCATGGTTTTTACTTCGTAAACGTTCATATCAGTTTCCTCCAATGACAGAGTTTATAGACGCGCAAACTGTTTCTGCGGCTTGGGGCAATAAGATCCATTCCGCCTGCTCCATGACTCTGCGCTGCAGAATTTCCGGAGTATCGCCGGGGAGGATTTCCACTGCCTTTTGGGCGATGATTTCGCCGCCGTCGGGAATTTCGTTGACAAAATGCACCGTTGCGCCGGTGACTTTCACACCGTAGCGCAGGGCTTCTTCATGAACCCGCAGCCCATAAAAGCCTTCGCCGCAGAAGGAAGGGATCAGACTGGGGTGGACGTTCAAAATCCGCTTGGGGTAGTGGGAGGTGAAGCGCTCTGTCAGAATGGTCATAAAGCCCGCCAGTACGATGATGTCAATGCCGCGGCTGTCCAAAAGAGACATCAGCGCATCTTCAAAGGCAGCCTGGCTGCCGCACTCCTTTTTCAGGATCACAGCGGTTTCGATCCCGGCCTGCTTGGCCCGTTCCAGGGCGTAGGCATCCCGGTTGTTGGAAACCACCAGGGAGATCCGTCCGCTTTGCAGGGTGCTGCCCTGAGCATCTATGAGAGCCTGTAAATTGGTGCCACCGCCGGAGACCAGCACGGCGATCTTTGCGTTTTTTGCCATAATGTAAGTACCTCCCAAAGGGGTTGGGTGTTTTTAAGCAGCGCAAGCTGCCTGTACTCGTTTGGGGCACAGGCAGCGTTTTATGTTAGCGGATGACGATCTTTTCTTCGCCCCGGACGATTTTGCCGATGACGTAGGCATCTTCACCGTGGGCTTTCAGAATATTCAGTGCGGTCTCCACCTCAGAGGCGGGTACCACCACGCTCATGCCAACGCCCATATTGTAGGTGTTGAACATATCCCGCTCCGGCACGTTGCCAAATTGGGCAATCAGGTCAAAAATGGGCAGCACCTTTACCGCGGACTTTTCAATTTCCGCGCACAGACCGTTGGGGATGGAACGAGGAATGTTCTCGTAGAAGCCGCCGCCGGTGATGTGGGAAATGCCCTTCACATCCACCTTTTCCAGCAAAGCCAGGATGGACTTGACGTAGATCCGGGTGGGGACTAAGAGGGCTTCGGCAATGGCCTTGCCGCCCAGCTCTTCCCGCTTTACGTACAGCTGAGGATTGTTGTTATCGATATCAAAGGCCTTACGGCACAGGCTGAAGCCGTTGGAGTGGATGCCGGTGGAGGCCAGGGCGATGACCACGTCGCCTTCCTGCATCCGGGTATTGTCGATGATCTTCTTCTTGTCTACAATACCCACGGCAAAACCGGCCAGGTCATAGTCCTCCACGGGCATGAGGCCGGGATGCTCAGCGGTTTCACCACCGATCAGCGCGGCGCCGGACTGAACACAGCCCTCGGCTACGCCGGAAACGATCTCGGCGATCTTTTCAGGCACATTCTTGCCGCAGGCGATATAGTCCAGGAAGAACAGGGGCTTTGCGCCGCAGCAGATGATATCGTTGACGCACATGGCCACGGCATCGATGCCGATGGTGTCATGCTTGTCCATCAAAATGGCCAGCTTGACCTTGGTGCCGCAGCCATCGGTGCCGGAAACCAGCACAGGCTCTTCCATGCCGGCAATGGGCAAGCCGAAGCAGCCGCCGAAGCCGCCTACATCATCCAGACAGCCTTCGTTCTTGGTGCGGGCAATATGTTTTTTCATCAGCTCCACGGCTTTGTAGCCGGCGGTAATATCCACACCGGCGGCAGCGTAGCTGGCAGACTGAGAATTTTTGTGATCCATAGGAAAGCTCCTTTTCTTCATTCTTTACCGTTCCAGCAGTAAGTGCAAAGCTTGCAGGGATCCATACCGATGGCTTTTACCACGCCATCTACGGTCTGGAATCCCAAAGAGGCAAACTTGAATTTTTCACAGATGGCTTTACGCATGGCCTTGCCCCGCTCGGTATTACCGTCGGCATATTCTTCAATATGCTTAAAGCCCTCTTCTCCCTCCAGCTCCATAATGGTCCGACGGGAGATCAGATCCATATCGGAAGTGGAGCGGGAGAAATTCAGATACTTACAGCCGTACATAATGGGGGGACAGGCAGAGCGCATGTGGACAGCCTCTGCGCCGTTTTCGTAAAGAAAATCCACGGTTTCCTGCAGCTGGGTGCCACGAACGATGGAGTCGTCCACAAACAGCAGTTTTTTGCCTTGAATCAATTCATGGACGGGGATCTGCTTCATTTTCGCTACCTTTTTCCGATCCGATTGCTTGGCAGGGGTAAAGCTGCGGGACCAGGTGGGGGTATATTTGATAAAAGCCCGGGCAAAGGGCTTGCCGGTGCGGTTGGCATAGCCGATGGCGTGGGGCGTACCGGAATCCGGCACACCGCCTACATAGTCAAGATCCATACTGCGGCCCTGCTCCATATCCCGCTCGGCAATGGCGGCGCCGTTGCGGTAGCGCATGGCTTCCACGTTAATGCCCTCGTAGGTAGAGGTGGGATAGCCGTAATAGCTCCACAGGAAGGCGCACATCCGCATTTCCTTGCCGGGAGCGGCAAGCTGCGTCATGCCGTCGGCGGTCAGCTCCACAATTTCTCCGGGGCCCAGTTCGCAGACCTTTTCGAATCCCAGCTTGGTAAAGGCGAATTCCTCAAAAGAGGCGCAGTAGCCGTCCTCGCTTCTGCCGATTTGCACCGGGATCCGCCCCAGACGGTCCCGGGCGGTGATGATATGGCCTTTATCCGTCAGAATCAAGATGTTTGCGGTGCCGTCAATGACGGACTGGGCATACTGGATGCCCTCCACAAAATCCTTCTTGCAGTTGATCAGCGCAGCCACCAGCTCCGTAGAGTTGACTCTGCCGCCGGTCATAGCGTCGAAATAACCGCCGTGATTGGCCATCACTTGCTCAATGAGCGCATCTGCATTGTTGATGATTCCCACGGTGGCAATGGCATAAGTGCCCAGATGGGAACGGATCAGCATGGGCTGGGGGTCGGAGTCGCTGATGCAGCCGATGACGGAAGTGCCCTGCATTTCCTCGAAAATATTTTCAAATTTGGTGCGGAAGGGGGAGTTTTCAATGCTGTGAATTTTCCGCTGTAATCCGATTTCCGGATCCCAGGCGGCCATACCGCCCCGACGGGTGCCCAGGTGGGAATGGTAATCCACACCGAAAAACACTTCCATCATGCAATCTTGCTTGGATACGATTCCAAAAAATCCTCCCATGAGGTTTTCTCCTTTAGATTGGTTCTCAAAGGCCCCTTGTGCAAAGGGGGCTGTCAGCGAAGCTGACTGGGGGATTGTTACAACCCCTCCGTCAGCCTGTTCGGCTGACACCTCCCCTTACACAGGGGAGGCTTTGGATTTGTAAAATTAAGCGAAGAACAGCTTATTCAGAGTCATGGGGTCGATATACTCGCCGTTCTTGTAAACACGCATGTTGCCGGAAGCAACTTCGTCAATGAGCATGACGCTTCCGTCGGGAGCGTAGCCGAACTCGAACTTGATGTCGTACAGATCCATGCCCTTTTCTGCAAGATCGTCAGCAACGATCTTGGTGATGGCCTGTGTCTGCTCCTTCAGGGAATCATACTGCTCCGCAGTCATAACGCCCAGATCCACTAGACCGTCCTTGGTGACCAGAGGATCACCCAAAGCGTCATTCTTAAAGGTGGTCTCAACGTAGTAGGGAAGATCCTGACCCTCGGTGCAGTATTCGTTGTAGCGGCGGAAGAAAGAGCCAACAGCCTTCAGCCGGCAGATGACTTCCAGACCCTTGCCGAAAACCTTGGCGGGCAGGACTTCCATGGTGGTGTCTTCCAGATTGGCACCTACATAGTGGGTCTTGATGCCGGCGGCATTGATCTTCTCGAAGAAGTAGATGGACATACGCAGATTCACATCGCCCACGCCCTCGATGGTCAGGCCCACGGAGTTTTCGCCGGGATCGAACACGCCATCTTTGCCGGTGCAGTCGTCCTTAAATTTCAGCAGGCAGTTGCCGTTGGGGAGCGCATAAACATTCTTGGTCTTACCGGTGTACAGGAGCTTCAGATCTTTCATAATAAATACCTCTTTCTGAAAGTATAGGTTTACAAATTTATTGCAAAGCGGCGTCCTTGGCAAGGACTTTTTCCGCGTCGCTTACACGTTTGGCATCCAGCTTGGCAGCCAAATCGGCATCTGTAACCGCCAGAATCTGAATGGCAAGCAAAGCGGCATTGACAGCTCCGTCTACCGCCACGGTGGCAACAGGGATGCCGGAGGGCATCTGGACGGTGGACAAAAGGGCATCAATGCCGTTGGAAAAGGTGGTGGATTTCATGGGGATTCCGATCACGGGCAGGGTGGTGTTGGCGGCAAGAGCGCCGGCCAGGTGCGCAGCCATACCTGCCGCGGCGATGATCACGCCGAAGCCGTTATTCCGGGCATTTACGGAAAAATCCCGGGCCTGCACAGGGGTGCGGTGGGCAGAGTAGACATGCATCTCATAGGGAACGCCAAAGGCGCGCAGAGTGTCTGCAGCCTTTTGAACGACGGGCAGATCGCTGTCGCTGCCCATGATGATTGCTACTTTTTTCATAAGCATCCTCCAAACATAAAAATGGGCGCACTTTGCCCCGCGTGAAGCAAAGTGTGCCCAGACGGTCGGCGGAAACGCACATTCCCTGCTCCCATGTGGTGCTCCACGATTCCGTCAGTTACAGGGTGTGCTTTCATTACGCATTTATTATAACGGAAAATCAGCCGTTCGTCAATTCATAGATAAGACAGTTTCCGATAAATTTCCGGCATCTTGGCTGTGAATTTTGCCAAAAATGGGAAACAGAATCGGAAATCAGTCCAAGGCAAGGCCAAAATACCCGGGCGCCGGGTCGTCTGACAGGGGAAAATACATGGAAAAAGGTTCTGCCCCCGGGGTGCGGAACGTGCCGGAAGCTGCCCCCAGGGCAGCCAGAATTCCGGGCAGCCGGGAGGTGTTTCCCAACAGCTCGTGACACCGTAAGGTATCTTTCTCCCGGCTGGCGGCAAGGAGGAAATCCTCCCCTTGGTAAAAGTCTGCCCAACCGGACAGAAAGGCAAGGCCTGCTCCTTCTTGGATAAGGCCGGCATTGCCTAGATAAGTCCTGCGGATCGCGGCATACCGGGCGGCATCGATTTGGGTTAGGGGTATGCTTTCGCCTCCGGCGGTGGCGGAAAGGCTGCTCATGCCCGACAGGGGAAGATAGCCCAATTTTCCGTACATGGCGGCAAGTTCAGTGCTTGCCGGCACTAACACCGCGCCCCGGTAGCCGGATTCCTTTAGAATCCGGTGGGTGTCTGCCATCAAGCGGTGGCATAGCCCCCGGTGCCGGTAGGATATTTCTGTGGCCAGAGCGTACAGATAGGCGTATTTGGTTTCTCCCGCGAAGCAGTCGAACCAGTAAAGGGCTGCGACCGGCCGGTCACCGTCCATTACGCACCGGCATCGCTCCGGGGCAAAACCTACGGAATAAAAATGGTCAAGAAAGGCATCCGTGTCCCCAAAAGCCTGCTTCCACAGAGCACGCAGCTGGGGCAGATGTCGACAAGAAGGATATTCAACGCGCATCTTCTTCCTCCAAAAGCTTTGCCCAATGCTTTTCGGCCAGATGATCCGGATGGTAGGAAAGCTTTGCCTTCCGCAGACCCGGAATGCCCATATCATCTTCCCGATTTAAAAATTCCAGCTGGGGATAGGTTTCCTGCAGATGGGTGGCAAAGGCCTGATTGATGGCGGCATAAGCGCCGTCAATGCCGTCCAAAGCTTTTTCAAAGTGGATATCAAAGGTGTTTTCCGATAACAGACTGCCCATGGTCATGGCCAAAACCTTGCCGTCCTCGATGAGCACCATGCCCTCAAGCCCCAGTTCTTCCCGGTGGGCAAAAGCCCGCTGAAGAGCCCGCTGTTCCAGATGGAGGTCAGAAAGGGGGTCAGCCTCTGAGCGCTGGGAAAACCAGATCTGCAGCATGTCCCATGCGGCCGCCTCGGTGCGCTCATCCAGCGGCAATGTCAGACAGTCCGGGTGGGTAAGCCGAAACCGGTTGGCAAAATTCCGTTTGCTTTGATACCGCTTGCCTTTCAGTGAAGCCAAATCTTCGATCCGGTAGACATAGTCGCAGCTGTTCCGGTCTTCGTGGAACTGAAACTGCCCCGGATACAGGCTTTCCAGCAGATCGCAGTCTGCATGGGTCATGGAGCTCAGCCGGAACAAAAGTCCCCGATCCCGGGCGTCCCGGATCAGCGCATCCAGCACAGGTTTGATATCCCCGTGCCCCAGAGGAAAGGGGTAGATGCTCTGCCGGTCAAACTGGGAAAACAGCACCAAAAAGCCCTCCAAAAAGGCAAACCGCTGCCGACCCCACATGGAAAGATTCGCAAGGGAGTATTCACAGCTTCGCACGTTGCAGGAGAGCAGAAACTGCCGCAGCATGGGGGCATCAGCAGGGGTGATTTTCTGAAAATCGATCATTTTTTCACGTCCTTTGCGTCTAGTATACCACATCCGGGACACTTTGCAACGAAAAGAAAGCCGGATTTGCATTGCAAACCCGGTTTTCTTACTTCATAACTTCCATTACTTTGCCGCAGCAGCGGGGGATGACCTGTCCGGCCTCCACATGGAGAATTTTGTGGCAGATGGGACAGTAGACATCACATTCCGCTTCTGCTTTCACAACCGGAATCAATCCGTCTTTCAGTTCCATAGTTTCTCACCTTCTGATGATTGTTTTTGGTTTCCAAACTCCCGGAGAGATAAGGGGGGCGGAAGGTTCGCCCCCCTTTTTGTAATCAGGGATTCATTACTTCGGATATGGTATCCAAAATCTTGTCGTGGCAACCGCCGCAGCCGGTGGAGCAATGGGTGATGGCCTGCACCTGTTGAAAGGTTTGTTCCACATCCTCAAAACGCTGGCATTTTTGCAGCGCATCCTCCACGTCGAAGCGGGTTACCTGCATACAGTGGCAAATGGTGTAGTTGACCATACGCTTACTTGAAGTACCGCTCCAGCAGACCCTTCAGAGCAACGCCATGTCTGGCCTCGTCCCTTGCCATTTCATGCACAGTATCATGAATGGCATCCAGACCGTTCTTCTTGGCGCAGGAGGCCAGATCGAACTTACCCTGGGTTGCGCCGAACTCGCAGTCAACGCGCCAGGCCAGGTTAGCCTTGGTGGAAGCCTTCATGTTGGGCTCCAGATCCTCGCCCAGCAGCTCGGCGAACTTGGCAGCGTGCTCAGCCTCTTCGAAGGCTGCCTTCTCCCAGTACAGGCCGATCTCGGGGAAGCCCTCGCGGTGGGCGATGCGAGCCATGCACAGGTACATACCGACCTCGGCGCACTCGCCGTTGAAGTTGGCCATCAGCTGCTCGAAGATGAACTTCTTGTCTTCTTCAGAGATGTCGGGGTTGTTCTTAACGGTCTTGCCGTAAACGCCGTACTCGTGCTCA
>JAZOUU010000004.1:0-1211 GCA_045658365.1 Faecousia sp.
CGCTTATCAGGCCTTGTATTATCCCTCCAGTGCAGAGAAAATCGGCCAGTTTTCTCTGCCTGCAGTCCGCATGCCGTATCGGGCCTTGGGTTCTAACCTGTTGCGTAGATTTATGCAGCGGACTGCCTTTCTCCCAAAGTGATAAACCGGACAGTATCATGGACCGGTTTTCCCGGTAATCCGTATTTGCAAGGTTGGTTTCACTATGGAACATGAACTTCATTATATCGGTATCGACACCGCTAAAGAGAAACTGGATGTCGATGTGTTGCGTCCTGATGGTCGTCATCGCACCAAAAAATTCGCTAACACCACTAAAGGGCACGATGAGCTGGTGAGCTGGCTGAAAGGTCACAAGATTGACCATGCGCATATCTGCATCGAAGCGACCGGCACCTATATGGAACCTGTCGCTGAGTGCCTTTACGATGCTGGCTACATAGTGTCAGTCATTAATCCTGCGCTGGGTAAAGCTTTCGCTCAGAGTGAAGGACTGCGTAACAAGACTGATACCGTGGATGCGCGCATGCTGGCAGAGTTCTGTCGTCAGAAGCGCCCTGCAGCCTGGGAAGCGCCTCACCCGCTTGAACGCGCGTTGCGTGCCCTGGTAGTCCGCCACCAGGCGCTGACAGATATGCACACGCAGGAACTGAATCGCACTGAAACGGCGCGGGAAGTCCAGAGACCGAGCATTGATGCTCACCTTCTGTGGCTTGAAGCAGAGCTGAAGCGTCTTGAGAAGCAGATAAAAGACCTGACAGACGATGATCCGGATATGAAACACCGCAGGAAACTGCTGGAAAGCATCCCGGGTATCGGAGAGAAAACATCTGCGGTATTGCTGGCTTATATCGGTCTGAAGGACCGCTTCGCCCATGCCAGACAGTTCGCCGCTTTTGCGGGTCTGACACCACGGCGTTATGAATCAGGTAGCAGTGTGAGAGGGGCGAGCCGGATGAGTAAGGCCGGACATGTGTCGCTTCGCAGGGCGTTGTATATGCCCGCAATGGTAGCCACCAGTAAGACTGAGTGGGGACGGGCGTTCCGCGACCGTCTGGCGGCTAATGGCAAGAAAGGAAAGGTGATTCTCGGCGCGATGATGCGCAAGCTGGCACAGGTGGCGTATGGAGTGCTGAAGTCAGGCGTGCCGTTCGATGCGTCACGGCATAATCCGGTAGCGGCGTAAAAATCGCGGAAGGGATGAAAAAAAC
>JAZOUU010000005.1:0-35555 GCA_045658365.1 Faecousia sp.
CCAGATGGCAGGCAGCATTTTCATCAAACAATGTGTTATAGAACAGGATGCCGCTTTCGCAGATGGGACTTGCCTGGGGCACCAGTGCGCATTCGCCAAGATAGGCAGCGCCCTCGTCCATGGAGAGCATGGTGTTCAGCAGTTCCTCGCCGACTTCCGCCTTGGCTTCCACCACCTTGCCGTTTTTAAAGCGCATAGAGAAATTGTCAATAAGCTGACCCTGGTAAGAAAGGGGCTTGGTGGAGTACACGATTCCCTCTGCCTTGCCCTTCATGGGAGAAATGAAGCACTCCTCGGTGGGGATGTTGGGATTAAATACAATATTCTGCCGGCTGGTTTCTGCGCCGCCGCAGAAAATGGCTTCGGGGATCATGCCCACAGTCAAGTCCGTACCGTTATCGGCAGTATAGTGCAGGCTCTCAATGCCCAGAGAATTCAGATACTCGCAGCGTTTTCTCAGATCGGCATTGTGCTGCTCCCAGGCCTTAACAGGGTCTTCGTCGACTCTGGAGGTGTACAGAATTGCCTCCCACAGTTTTTCCATAGCAACGGAGGTGCGCTCGCCGGGGAATACCTTTTTTGCCCACGCCTTGCCGGGAACAGCCGCGATGCACCACTGCTGCTTACCCTCCAGCTGGTCGATATAGGGTTTGAGAATGGGATAAGTCATCTTTCTGGCCTTGGCAACCTTGGCCATATTCATGCCCTTCAGACCGTCGGGGTCTTCGGAAATCAAGTGAATCCGGGCAGGAACGGTATCCACCATATGCTGGCGACGGGCCTTCTCCCACTCGGCAACGGTGCCCATGGTAGTCACGGAGCGGTAGCGGACGTGGATCTTGCTCAGGGGCTGGTAGTTCCACTCCACAATGACCTTCTTGGCCTTAGCCTTGTAAGCTTCTTCCACCACCATCTGAACAAATTCGGGCTGATCCAGATCTGCGTAGATCATAACTTCCTGACCCTTTTGCACATTCACACCGCAACGAACGATCAGCTTTGCATATTCTCTTAAAACAGTCTTTTTCATCATGTTTTACTCCTTTTTTATAAACTTTTTTTATTTTAGCAAAGGTTTCCCCGTTCGTCAATCTTTCTTGCAATCTTTTGTGTTTTTAGATATAATAAGAAAAACACTTTAATTCCGGAGGGCGATCTATGCTTACCAAGGAACAATTTCATAAAAAAATCGCCAATGGCCTTCGGTTTTTGGATGGAGCTACCGGCTCCAACTTGCGTCTGCTGGGCATGCCAAACAGCGCCTGCACGGAAGAATGGGTTCTTGCGAACCCGGACATTCTTTTGACCCTGCAGCGGCAATACGCTGAGGCAGGCAGTCAAATTCTCTACGCGCCCACCTTCCAGGCTCAGCCTATTGCCCTGGAACGTGTATGCCTTCAGCACCAGACGGAGTCCATCAACGCCCAATTGGTAGCGTTGACCCGGGCTGCCGCGCCCCATTGCCTAGTGGCGGGCGATTTAACCACCCTTGCCGCATTCACAGAAAGCTGGAATCCGGACAATTTTGACCTGCTGGTGGACAATTACCGTCGGCAAATCCAGGGCTTGATAGACGGGGGCGCTGACCTTCTGGTGGCGGAGACCCTGATGTATCCCCAGGAAGCGGAGGCGATTTTCACCGCCGCGGAATTGGAACAGGCCGGGGCAGTAATGTACAGCTTTACCATGACTTCCGACGGCAGTCTGTTTTCCGGCCCGGATGCCGGCCCGATTCTTCGTGAGCTGGAGGATGCCGGCGCTGCCGCTGTGGGCTTTAACTGTGTGGCCGCAGATATGATGACCCCTTATCTTGTGACTAAGCTGCGCAGGTTTGTCCGGGGTCCGCTGATCTGCAAACCGAATGCAGGCAACCCGGTGATCGACGCCAACGGCATTGCCCAATATTCCATGGATGCACAAGAATTTGCTGACCTTATGGTCACCTGCGCTGAAAACGGGGCTGCCCTGTTGGGTGGCTGCTGCGGCACAAATCCCGAATATATCGCGCAGATGGTAAAGGCCTTGTCCTAAAAACGCGCATAGAAACTTCCTGTTGCAAATCCCCCCTTATAAGGATATAATAATGAAAAAAACCACCCCCGGAGCCTTCCCGGATACAGATAGATGAGGAGGTCTTAAGTATGCCTGAAGAACGGAGCACTCCCCGCCGAAAAAAGCGGCGGCGTTCCAAATTCCAGCGGTTTATGCGGCGGTATTTTCCGTCGGTTCTGCTGCTGTTTCTCTCCGCGATCTGCATTTGTGCGGTGATCTTCACGGTCACCACCATTTCCACACTGCTGCAAAGCCGACCCTCTAACCCCCAGCTCAGCACCAGCCCCAGCACCAGTACCACCGATCATTCGCAGGACGAAATCCTGCAGCTAATCGCCCAGGCAGACAAGCTGGCCGCCGGCTACGACTATACCGGCGCGATTTCCCTGCTCCAAGGTTTTGAAAATTACGAAACCGAGCCTTCCCTGGCAGCGAAAATTGAAGAATACACCAAAAAGGATAAGGATTTGATATCCTATCCGGATCTGGATAATATTACCCATCTGTTTTTCCACTCTCTGATTGCAGACCCCTCCCGGGCATTTGACGGAGACCGGGAGCAGGACGGCTATAATCTCTACATGGTCACGGTTACAGAATTTAAGGCCATTTTACAAAGTCTGTACGACCGGGGCTACGTTTTGGTGTCCCCCTATGATATCGCCTATGAAGTCAAGGATGAAAATGGCGCGCACTTTGAATACGGCAACATCCGGCTTCCCGAAGGGAAAACTCCCTTCCTGCTGAGTCAGGACGATGTGAATTACTATGGCTATATGATCGGCAGCGGCAGCGGTGTGGATGAAACCCCCATTTTTGCCAGCACCGACGGCGATGGCTTCGCCAGCCGCATCGTCATTGGTGAGGACGGCTTCCCCACTTGTGAATATATGGATAAAGACGGCAATGTAACTGTGGGCGACTACGACATTGTGCCGATTCTGGAAAAATTCATTCAAGAACATCCCGATTTTTCCTACCACGGCGCCCGGGCCATTTTGGGCGTGACCGGTTATGAGGGCGTATTCGGCTACCGCACAAAGCCTTCCTACGAAGCCGCCCTGGGTACTGCCGCTTATCAAAAGGAAGTGGAAGATGCCAAAGCCGTGGCCCAATGTCTGAAGGAACACGGCTGGATTCTGGCCAGCCACTCTTACGGACACCCCTCCTACGGTAACCTCACCCCGGAGCGGGTAGAAGCTGACTCCACCAAGTGGGAAGACACCTGCCAGTATATCATTGGAGAGACGGACATTATCCTCTTCCCCCACGGCTCGGATATCGGCTCTTTCCGTAATTACACCACGGAAAACGAGAAGTTTAATGTTCTCTATGAAGATGGCTATCGCTACTTCTTCAACGTTGACTCTAAAGTGGCCTGGACCCAGATCGGCGAGACTTACTATCGCGGTTCCCGCCGGAATATTGACGGTTACCGGATGTTCCACCATCCGGAAAAACTGGCGGATCTGTTTGATGTCAGCAAGGTCTTTGACCCTGCCAGACCTACTCCCGTCCCCCCGTTAAGCGGCGGTATGTAATCTAAAGATACCAAAAGCCGACAGCAAATGCTGTCGGCTTTTTTCTATTAAATTTCCTGTCTGCCTTCCAGCGCCCTTGACAGGGTGATCTCATCGGCATACTCCAGCTGGCTTCCCACCGGCACACCATAGGCAAGCCGGGTCACCCGAACCTCCATGGGCCGCAGAAGCCGGGAAATGTACATAGCGGTGGCTTCACCCTCTGTATCCGGATTGGTGGCCATAATGACCTCCTGCACAGTTCCGGAGCCCACACGCATCAGCAGTTCCCGTATTTTGATATCATCCTGGGTCACGTGATTCAAAGGTGAAATGACCCCATGAAGCACATGGTACACGCCCTTATACTCCCGGCTGCGCTCCATGGCAATCACATCCCGGGGCTCTGCCACAACGCAGATCACACTTTGATCCCGTAAATCATCGTCACAGATGGGGCAAATCTCCCGATCCGTCAAATTCTGGCACACCGGGCAGGTATGCACCGCCTTTTTTGCCGCAAGGATGGCATCTGCGAAGTTCTGGGCCTCGGATTCCGGCAGGCTCAGAACATAAAACGCCAGCCGCTGGGCAGTCTTGCCGCCAATTCCTGGTAATTTGGCGAACTGGTCTGCCAAATCTTGCAACGCTGCAGGAAAATACTGCATACTGCCTCCTTAGAACATGCCGCCCAGATTCAGACCACCGGTCAGCCGGGACATATTGTTGGCCGCATCCGTATCTGCCGCCCGGAATGCTTCATTCACCGCAGCCATGACCATATCCTGCAGCATTTCCACATCCTCAGGATCCACAGCCTCCGGATTGATCTCCAGCGCTGTCAACTCATGCTTGCCGTTGACGGTAGCGCTGACCATTCCACCGCCGGAAGCTGCGGTATAGGTCTTGGTTTCCTGTTCCTGCTGCATGCGCAGCAGCTCCTGCTGCATTTTCTGCGCCTGCTTCATCATGGATGCCTGGTTCATGCCGCCGGGCATCCCGCGAAAACTATTCTTAGCCATTAAAAATCTCCTATCTCAATTGTCTTTTACACGAACAATATCACTGTGGGCTCTGCCGAAATCCAGCAGCTGCTCCATGCGGCGGTTCGCAGCCGGCTTTGCCGACCGGTCTTCCGCGATCACCGATACGCTCCGGCCCAAAATGGCCGAGGCTTTTCTTGCGACCAGCTCATAAATTTCCGGCTTGTCCACCATGCCCAGTATAAATTCATTGTCGCACATCAGCACCACTTGATTTCCCCGAAGAACGCCCTGCACTGTGGCATCCGGAGTTGCCGCAAAAAAACCGTTAGCAGGGGGCTTCAGTTCCTTGCGTACCGCAGCAACCAAGTCCGTCCAAAATCCCAGAGGCGCATCATCTGCCGGCTTCGGGAGTTGGGGTTCTTCCGGCAAGACTTCCAAATCCGCAGCCGCAGCAGGCTGCTTTGCTTCCTCCACTGCCTTTGGAGAGGAAATCTCTTGCGGTATGGCCGCAATCACCGTGCCATTTTTTACGGTTTCTTCCAGTCTTGTGAGTCTGGCATTCAATCCTTCCGCATCCAGTTGCAGTTCCGGCTGACACAGGCGCATCAGACACAACTCCGCATCCAGCCGTCTGCTGGCGCTTCTGGTAAAACCGGCCATGGTCTGCTCCAGCAAGCCAATGTTGCGAATCAATTCGCCGCCGGAGAACACCTTGGCAAGCTGGGCCGCCTCCGAATCCGCAGCAACACCGGAAAGCATGGTAAGTCCTGCTTTTGGCGCTGTTTTCAAAATCAGAAGATCCCGGGTCAAACAAGCCAGTTCATCCATGAGAGCGCCGATATCCTTGCCGTCCGCATAAAGGCGATTAAACAAGGACAACGCCTCTGTTGTATTATGGTTTGCAATATACCCCATCAGTTCTGCGCATTTCTGCTCGCCTGCAATGCCCAGACAGGCATAAACGCCCTCCGCAGTCAATTCCCCGGTAGTGGCTGATGCGCACTGATCCAACAAGCTGAGTCCGTCACGCAGACCGCCGTCCGCCATCCGGGCCAGCACCCGGGCCGCGCCGTCATCCAAGTCAATATTTTCCTGATAGGCCACATACTGCAGCCGGGCTGCAATATCCTCCTGCGAGATCCGGCGGAATGCAAACCGCTGACACCGGGAAAGGATGGTCGCAGGTACTTTATGCAATTCCGTCGTGGCCAGGATGAACAGCAGATGCTCCGGCGGCTCTTCAATAATCTTCAGCAAGGCATTGAAGGCAGAAATCGACAGCATATGCACTTCGTCGATGATATACACTCTCTTTTTCACCTGAGAGGGTGTATACACCGCATCATCCCGCAAATCACGGACATTATCCACGCCGTTGTTGGAAGCAGCGTCGATCTCCAGCACGTCCATACAAGCGCCGGAATCGATCGCCTTACAGGCTTCGCAGCAGTTACAGGGATTCCCGTCCTTGGGATCCAGGCAGTTGACAGCCTTTGCAAGTATTTTCGCGCAGGTGGTCTTGCCGGTACCCCGGGAGCCTGTGAACAAATAGGCATGGCTCATTTTCCCGCTGAGCAGCTGGGTTTTCAGTGTCTGAGTCACGGGCTGCTGACCGGTAACATCGTCAAAGGTCTGAGGGCGATATTTACGATATAATGCCTGATACATATTTTCCCCTCCCTTGTCATAAAAAGACCGGCTCATAACAAGATCGCACACCCACATTTGAGCAAGATAAATACCCGGTATCCACGCAGCCAGCTCCGGAACGGCAGCCCCGCGGCACACGAGACAATCCGCTTAATGCTGCTTGGTTCCCCACCTGACATGGTTCACGGGATCTCGTTGCGCAAGACCGATCCTTCAACACCGCTTACGAGGGCCGAACGATACTCAAGCTTACCCGAGTGTAGGAATTCATCCCTGCTGTAGCGGATTGCAGGTAACAGGGCACCGCTATCTCCCCGACTAGTGCGACCTTGTTACAAGCCGGTCAGCGGTAACAAGGCTATTTGATTGGAATCAGTTGATTTTAGAATCGATAAAATCGGCCAGTTCCCGGAAGGTAGAGATCTTCTGATCTTCCAGATCCAGCTCGATACCCAGTTCGCTCTCCAGATCCATAATCATCTCCACGATATCCAGAGAATCGATACCCAGGCTCTCAAAAGTGCTCTCGGGGGTGATTTCCGACGGATCTAATTCCAGCTGCTTAGAAGCATAGGAAACTAACTTTTCATACATAAAGGTATCCCTCCAATAAGTGTCATAAAGGCATTACTGTCCGTTTATTTTATTACAGCTTGCCTATTTTGTCAATGGGTCATTTCACCGCCAGGCCTGCAACCCGGGCGGTAGACCAGGCAATCTGCAAATTGAATCCGCCGGTGTAGGCATCGCAGTCAATGATTTCTCCGGCAAAGAACAAACCGCCCACTAATTTAGATTCCATCGTCTTGGGATCTATCTCAGAAACCTTCACGCCACCGGAAGTAATGATCGCCTCACTCACCGGACGTTTTCCTGTAATTTCCAAGGAAAAGCCTTTCAAAAGCGCCACAAGTTCGGCTCTTTTTTGCTTTTTTAAGCTGTTTGCCTGCATGGTCGGATCTATTTCCAATCGTTCCAGCACCACCGGAATCATGGATCTAGGCAGCAAATCCGTCAGGGCATTTTCCATGGAGCGATTTTGATACATTCCCAAATCCCGCAAGATCCGCTCGCCCAGTTTTCCCTCCTCCAGAGCAGGCTTCAGGTCAATAATCAAGCGACAGTGCTCCCCCTTTAAGTGGGCACTGGCGCTGAGCACCGTTGGGCCGGAAACGCCAAAATGGGTAAACAGCAATTCCCCAAAGTCCTTAAAAAGCACCTTTCCCTTTTCATTCAGAAGCTTAACATCCACATTCCGAAGACTCAGCCCCTGCATCCGCTGGCAATCCTCCCCCGAAATCTCCAAAGGCACCAAAGACCCCTCCGTGGGAGTAACAGTATGCCCCAGTTCCCTGGCCATGGAAAAACCATCGCCGGTAGAACCGGTGGTAGGATAACTTAAGCCACCGGTGGCCAGAATCACCCGAGAGGTAGGAATGATTTCCTCTCCCAGCGCCACGCCGATAACCGCGCCATCCTGGGCAAGAATCCGCCGTACCCGTCCTGTCCGGACGGTAACAGAAAGCCTGCGAAGCTCCTTTTGCAGGCAATCCAACACAGAAGCTGCCCGGTCAGACACCGGGAACACCCGGTTGCCCCGTTCCGTTTTCAGCGGACATCCCCGCTGCTCAAAAAAGTCCATGACAGACTTTGGAGGATAGGCGGTAAGAGCGCTGTAAAGAAAGCGTCCGTTTTTGGGAATATTTTGCAGAACTTCACCCACGTCACAGTCATTAGTCACATTGCAGCGACCCTTGCCGGTAATCCGCAGCTTCTTTCCCAGCCGGTCATTTCTCTCCAGCAGCAGCACACGGCTGCCCCGCTCTGCCGCGGTAATGGCAGCAAACATGCCCGCCGGCCCGCCGCCAATGACTATTACATCATAGCTCATGGTGTTTTTACCTGCTTTTCATAGACATTGTATTCTTCCCAAATATATTCCAGATCATTAAAGGTTTTTGCCAATTCTTTTTCCCGTTTTGCAGCCAACGCCACAATCAGCGCGTTGACCACACTCAGCGGTGCCACCAGAGAGTCCACCAGGGACACCATATCGCTCTTAGCCAGCAGTACATAATCGGAGTTTTGCCCCAAAGGGGACTGGCGGTTATCCGTGATACCCACCACCGTTGCGCCGGTGGAGCGGCAGTATTGCGCACCTTTGGCGGTGGTCACGGAGTATCTGGGAAAACTAAAGGCAATCACCGCATCCCCCGGCCCTACGCCGACAATCTGCTCAAACATTTCGCTGGCGCCGGAAGCGGTCACCACGTGGACATTGGGGAACATGTAATTTAAATAGTATCCCAAAAAGTTTACCAAAGAAGCAGCAGAGCGAACCCCCAAAAGATACACATGCTTGGCGTGCAGAATAGCATCCACCGCCGACCGGAATTCTTCCCGATCCACGGTTTCTCCGGTTTGGCGGAGCTTTTCCATGTCAGCCTGCAGCACCATGGACAAAATATCCTGATCGCCAATACGATTATTGGCCACCTCGATACGCTGAACAGAGGTTAACCGGTTCACCACCATTTCCTGCATGGCCTTTTGCATGCTGGGATATCCATCAAAGCCCAGTTCCACCGCGAAACGAACCACGGTGGATTCAGAAACTCCCACAGCCTTTCCCAAACGGTTGGCTGTCATAAAGGCCGCCCGATCATAAGACTCCAAAATGAATCTTGCAATTCGTTTCTGCCCCTTTGAAAATTCCGCAAGCCGTTCCTGCAGAACGGTGATAATATCCTGACGCATAAAATCCCCTCCCGCGGCAAATTTCCGCCAAAATGATAGGTTTATCATAACAGAATCCTCTCAGTTTTGCAACAGTCTGCAAGAAAAATTGCAAAAACGGCAGAGCTTTTCACAGCTCTGCCGTTTCCTCTTCTGTTAAGTAACGCCATTTCCCTACCGGTAGATTTCCCAATTTCAAATGTCCCTCCGCTGTCCGAACCAGCCGCACAACTTCCATCCCGGCCATGGCGCACATTCTTCGCACCTGCCGGTTCCGCCCCTCGTGAATGATCACCTGCAGCAGCGCTTTTCCACCATCCATCCGGCGAAGCAACGAAACCTCCGGTTTTTTGATGGTATATCCATCCAAAGTCACCGGCTGCATCAGCCGCTGCATGGCTTCCGGAGTAAAATCTCTAACTGTTACTTGGTAGGTTTTGTTTACTTCGTGTTTAGGATGCATCCAGCGGTTGGCAAATTCTCCGTCATTGGTCAGCAAAAGCAGCCCCTCGGAATCCATATCCAGTCTGCCCACCGGATAGACCCGGCATCCGCAATCCGAAACCAACCCAGCTGCATTGGGTCTTCCCTTTTCATCGGACAACGTGGTCACATACCCTCTGGGTTTATTCAGCATAATGTACACCGATTCCTGCATGGAAGGAAGGATTTTCCCATCCAGCAGGATCTCGTCTAAATCCGGATCTGCGCTGTCCCCCAGCCGGGCAGGGATGCCATTGACGGAAACCCGTCCGGCTACTATCCACTCCTCTGCCCTCCGCCGGGAAGTGATACCCCGGGCGGACAGTATTTTCTGTAATCGTTCTTTCATTGTCCGCCTCCAAACCATTTTTGCCAAAAGTACTTTTTCGGCGCAGGAGGTTCCTGCTCCACTGTCTGTCCGTAAACCACCGGCACCTTGCCCACACAGCTGTCGCCAATACAAATGTAGGCGTAGCCAGCCTGCTGCCCCTGCACCACAGGGGCATAGGAAAACCCGGGACCCGACAGAATAATTTCTGCTTTTTCTGTTTCCGCCAAGGGAAAAGAAAAGGAGCTGTCTGCCAGAAGCTGCACCCTGTCGGACTGGCCCGCGGCAATCTCCACCGTGCCCACGCACTCGCCCTCTTCCAGAATTTGCTGCAGGTGGTAGCGGGAAAAGCCCTCTTCCATCAATGCCGCATGATCCGCCCAGTCATTCCCGTCGTTAATGGTAACGCAAATAAGCCTGCGGCCGTCCCGGGTCACACTGGACACCAAAATCCGGCCTGCCGCTTTGGTAAAGCCGGTTTTCACCCCGTCCGCGCCATTTACCCGCCACAGCAGCTTATTGTGGTTGGTCAGGCTCCGCTGACCTGCCCGTACGGATTTGGTGGATACCGTCTGAGCAAAGATAGGATTTTTCATTGCATAGGCCGCTAAAATCGCCAGATCCCGGGCGGTGGAATAATGTCCGGGGCTGTCCAGTCCGTTGGGATTTTCAAAATGGGTGCCGGTCATTCCCAACTGCCGTGCCTTATCGTTCATCAGCTGGGCAAAATCCGACACCGTGCCGCCGCAATAAATGGCCAGTGCCACCGCAGCATCGTTGCCGCTGTGCAGCATCAGCCCATACAGAAGCTCCTGAAGCGTCAGCACCTCGCCCTCCCGCAAATAAATGGAAGAACCTTCAATGCCCACCGCTTCCTTGGGAATTTGCATTCTGTCCAGCACATTGCATTGTTCGCAAATGATCAATGCGGTCATAATCTTCGTTGTACTGGCAATCAAACTCCTGCAATCCGGATCTTTTTCATACAGCACCCTGCCGGTATTGGCATCCAGGAGAATCGCCTTTTCCGCAGACACCGCTCCAACAGGATGTGATAATAACAGAACGGCAGCCAGCAACCCAGCCGCCGTCCGTAAGCTTCGTTTCAACATTTCCTCACCCGAGTCTAGTTTGACCGGGAACAGGCAGCTTATTCAGCCTTTTTGTTGGTATGAGAATCTATGAAGGCAGAAATTTTATCCAGCGCATCGGGAATCTGCTCCACCAGCCGGTCCACCGTAGTATTGGCAGGTGTGGCTACCGGAAGCATCCGCACATTCCCCTCTTTAATAATCAAAAATGCCACAGGGGTCACCTTGACACCGCCGCCGGCGCCGCCGCCAAAGGGGTGGTTGTCCAGCTTGTTTACATTCTTGGATACATAATCGGAACCGCCGCCGCCAAAGCCCACACTGACCTTGGACACGGGAATAATGGTCACCCCATCCGCTGTGGTGATGGGATCGCCGATGACGGAGTTCACATCCACCATCTCCCGAATTTTTGCAATGGAATTTTCAAGCATATTAGAAGTGTTCTGACTCATTAAAGCGCACCGCCTTTTCTTCGTTTTTTCAGTTTCATAAATTCCCCTAAGCCCGTACGTCCATGCCGGATCAGCAGGGACAGCAGTCTGCCCAAGGAAATGGTCAAATCTATCAGACACCAGACCTGACTTTTACTTTCCGTAAAATCACAATCAAGACGCAGATCCTTTTTCTTGATGACAAAGGCGCGTTCCAGCTGCGGCTCCAATGATGCCAGCGCGGCGCAAGCCTTGCCGTAATTCTCCGCCAAATCACAGGGGTCATCCCCTGCCATAATAATGCGAAGCTCCAGCCGTTTTACCCGAAGCTTTCGGCGGAAATCCCCAAGGAAATCCAAAATCACCTTTACAATGGGCAGAAAATCCGAATAGCTGCCCCCCTGCTTTTTCCCATCAGCCTCAACCTTTGTTTGGGGTTGTTTTTTTCGGGGTTTTGATTTGATTTTCTTTCCCTTCCGGGAGGAAAAAAGCGCAATTCGCGCCGGGCCCAGCAAAAGCCACAGCCTCGGGCCATCGGAATCATACATTCCCCTTACACCCAGCGGCAGGACCGCCAATCCCCCAATGACCGCCAGAGCAATCAGCCAGCCCATTAGACTTCCTCCGGAGCTTGCTGAAGCGCTTCCACCATGGACATCTGACCGGAAACTTCCTCCGGCAGCGGCTCACCGAAATCCACCTTCTCAATAGGCGGCAGTTCCTCCAAAGAGCTAATACCAAAGGTCCGCAGAAAATCCGGTGTGGTCCGGTACTGAATGGGCCTTCCCGGCACATTCAAACGCCCCGCCTCTTCAATCAGCTTTTTATTCAGCAGCGCAGACACGCTGTAAGAACTGTCCACACCGCGGATCTGCTCTACCATAGCCTTGGTAGCCGGCTGATAATAAGCGACTATGGTCAAGGTTTCCAGCTGGGAAGAAGACAATTTGGGAGGCTTTCTGGTTTCCAGCGCCCTTGTAACATAATCCGCCATTTCTCCCGAGGACACCATTTGATATCCCTTTTCCAGCTTCAAAATCCGAATACCACGACGTTCATAAGCAAAGCTGTCCGCCAGCGCGTCCGCTGCCCGGATAATATCGTCTTCATCCGTTTCCAGCACCGCCGCCAAACGGGAAACATCCATCCGCTCCCCGGCGGCGAACAAAATGGCCTCGATGGCCCGCTGTAATTCAGTTTGTTCCATCTACGCCCACCTCTTCCGTTTCTTTCCTTTTGTCCAGCAGTTTGATATTGGGATTTTCACCGGACGCATCGTCTTCTAAGCTGACAGAGCTGATTTTACACAGCTCCAGCACCGCCAAAAACGTGGCAACGATCTCCGAACGACTCCGGTTTCCCCGAAACAGATTCTTCAGCCGTTCCACACCCCGAAGGATCAGCTGCCGCAGCACTTCTCCGGCTTTCTTTGCCACCGGATAGGGCTCTCTGCCCACAATGCCACGGAAATTTGCCGTGGGCGGCGGCAACCGCCGCTGATTTCGCTCGGAAATTTCATCCAATGCCAGAAGCAGATCCACCGGATCATGGCGATAACGATACCCCTGTTCCCGCCGCAAGGGCTCCGGTTCTTTGCTAAACAGGCAGCGGCCGATCTCATTTCTGGGCTCCAGCCAGGAGATCGCCGTACGGATTTGCTCCATAGCTTCCTTCCGCTGGCGCTCCACCAGAGACTGCCGCAAAAGATCCAGCTCGCTCTCCGCTTCTGCAGCTTCCGTCGCAGACAGCAGCATCTTCGTCTTGATCAGCATCAGGTGGGAGGCCATTGTGATAAACTCGCTGGCAATTTCCATGTCCAGCCGTTTCATTTCCTCCAGATACGCCAAATACTGCTCCAGAATTGCCGTAATGGAGACATCCTGAATTTCTATTTTATTTTTACTCAGCAGCAGGAAAATAACATCCAGCGGCCCTTCGAAATCCTCCATTTGTTCCGAACGGGTGCGGACGATTCCCTCCAGATGATAGTGCGGTTGTCCCATATAAACTCCTTGCGCAGCATTCGTCCATGCCAATTTTTAATATTATATCACCGAAACCATGTTGGTGCAAGCATTTCCCTGAAAAATACACGAAAATGTATCCATCCGACCCGTTTTAACCATTGTAGCCAACAAAAAGCAGATTTTATCCATTTAGATTTCACCGTTGGCTGCAAAAGGTACAGCAACTACTCAGCACCGACCCATCGGCGTACACCGCATGCTCTAAAATCCGGTGAAAGCCGCAGCTTTCATGGGTTCGCAAGGAGGGCGTATTCCGCTTGGAAACATGGGAGTAGAGTTTTTGATTACCGGCCATTTCCATAACCGCTCGAAGAAGGGCTGAGGCGTAGCCCCGTCTTCTTAAAGTCGGCGCGGTTTCCAACGCCTCGATCAGCAAGCCGTCCCGATAGGGCTCCAACCGCAGGGCGCTGACATACCGCCCCTCCACCTTCCAAACAGCATAAACAGCTCCGGCAACAGGAAAAAAGCACTCTTTTAAATATTGATAAAAAGACTGTTCTGCCAGCAACGGCCATTGGCTCTCCGGTTCGTACGGAAACATGTCCCGGGCGTTTTCCAGATTCCCCTCTTCGTAGACATCCATCAGCTGACGAAAGTTCAAATCCTTCAAATTCTTAATGACGGTAAGCATCCTCTCACCCCTTTTTTACAGGATAACACAAATACCGACCACTGTCTATATCTCGGAATAATATGCGCGAAAGAATTCCTGCATTGGCCAAATTGCTCCCCATTCTCCCTCAAAAAGTTTGGAATTCTCCGTATATAAAATATGCATATTCGCCCATTTTCATAAAAAGAATGGATATACGGAAAGTTATTCACATTTTCCACAGGGTTTTCCACAGAACCTCCGCAGAAAAGTCCCCGTCGAAATTGGTCGAATCCAGTAATTTATGGTATTTTCCTAACTTTCTTACCGCATTTTTGTCATAATATTTTTATGTTTCCTTATGTTTATTCATTTTTTGCATGAATACTGCAATTTATCGCAAAAAATGCAGACATCTATGAAATGTCTGCATTATTTATTAAAGAGTTTCCCCCAAAATCGACTTGGTGGCATAAGCATTGAGGCTCATATCCGCCACATTGCCGGCTAAATATTCATAATATGCCTGCGCGCCAATCATGGCGCCGTTGTCTCCGCAAAGCTTCAGTGGCGGCAGATAAACCTCTGCCCCTAAGTTTTCCGCAGCTCTCAAAATATCCGCCCGAATCCGGGAATTTGCCGCCACGCCGCCAGCCACCGCAATCTTACGGTATCCGGTCTGCTTCAGCGCCATGGTCACCCGAGGCACCAGCGTATCGGAAACCGCTGCTGTAAAGCCTGCGCACAGGCTGGGAATATCAATCTCTTCTCCCACTTGCTGGGCATGGTGAATGAGATTCAATGTGGCGGTTTTCAGACCGGAAAAGCTCATGTCATAAGGGTTCTCGCCGGGCTTGCTCCGGGGCAGCTCATACTTATCTTCCTGCCCCTGCTGAGCCGCTTTGTCAAGAGCAGCGCCGCCGGGATAGGGCATACCCAAGACCCGTCCCACTTTATCGAAACATTCTCCGGCAGCGTCATCCAGGGTCGTTCCCAGAATCTCCATTTTTGTATAATCCTGCACGTCCACAATCAGCGTATGTCCTCCGGAAACCACCAAACATAAAAATGGCGGCTTCAGCTCAGGATAGGCAAGATAATTGGCCGCAATGTGACCACGGATATGGTGCACGGGGATCAAGGGCTTATTCATGGCCAGCGCGGCCGCCTTGGCAAAGTTTACTCCCACCAGCACAGCACCGATAAGCCCCGGGGCATAGGTCACCGCCACGGCGTCAATTTCTTCCCGGGTAAGCTTTGCTTCCGCCAGCGCTTCATCTGCCAGGGCATAAATGGCCTCAATATGCTTTCGGGATGCGATTTCCGGCACTACGCCGCCATACTCCCGGTGAAGCGCCACCTGAGAGGCAATACAGTCCGCCAGCACTTCCCTGCCGTCACGAACGACAGCCACCGCCGTTTCATCACAGGAAGATTCCACAGCCAAAATATTCAAATTTGCCACTCCTTTCTTAAAATGAGGGCATCCTCTTTGGGATTTCGGTAATAATTGGGTCTGCGTCCCACCTCCGCAAAGCCCAGCTTTTCATACAGGCTTCTGGCCGGTGCGTTGGAAAGGCGCACCTCCAAAGACAGGCAGTGATTGCCCAACTTTTTCAGTTCCTCCACCAGCGCCAACACAAGCGCTTCGCCGATTCCCTGCCGGCGATAATCGGGAGAAACCGCCACGTTCATCACATCTGATTCCCCCAATACCGATTGAGAGCCGATATAGCCTGCCAGCGTGCCGTCAATTTCCGCCACCAGCCACAGCGATAAGGGATTGCTAAGTTCGGAAGCAATACTGTTTTCGCTCCATGGTTCGGAAAAACAAATCTTTTCCAGGGCAGCAATTTGAGACACATGGCTTTCATCCATTTTTTTAATTGAAATCATTTTGCGTCATACCAGCTCTTTCCGAACTTCGCCTCTGCCGTCAGCGGCACTTTGAGGGTGGCAACCTCCTGCATCTCCCGACTCACCAGTCCCACAACGCTCTGGGCCAGTTCCTCCGGGCACTCCACAATCAGTTCGTCGTGTACCTGCAAAATCAGCTTGGCTTGAGGATAGTTTTCCTGCAACGCCCGGTGCACCCGGATCATGGCCAGCTTGATCAAATCCGCAGCCGTACCTTGAATGGGCGTATTCAGCGCGATCCGCTCCGCGCCGCTGCGAATATTAAAATTGCTGCTTGTCAACTCGGGGATATAGCGTTTTCTGCCGTACAGAGTGCTGGTATAGCCCTGTTTTCGGGCAGTTTCCACCACGTCGTGCATATACTTTTTCACTCCGGGGTAGTTGGCAAGATAGCTGTCGATATACTCCTTGGCTTCGTACCGGGTGACTCCGATATCCTCCGACAGAGAAAACTCAGAAATGCCGTACACAATGCCGAAATTCACGGCCTTTGCATGACGGCGCTGCAGGGCAGTAACCTGTTCCGGCTCGACACCGAACACTTGCGCAGCTGTCACGGTGTGAATATCCTGTCCCTCGACGAACGCCTGCTGCATCTTTTTGTCATCGGCAATGTGGGCCAATACCCGCAGCTCAATCTGGCTGTAGTCCGCATCCACAAGGACACAGCCCGTCTTCGGCACGAACATTTTGCGAATTTCCGCGCCCAAATCGGTGCGGACGGGAATGTTCTGCAGATTCGGCTCTGTGGAGGACAGCCGGCCGGTGGCCGTCACCAAATTCTGGAAAGTGGTGCGAATCCGGCCGTCGTCGCAGATGACCTTCATAAGCCCCTCGGCATAGGTGGATTTCAGCTTGGTCAGCATCCGGTAATCCATAATCGCCGGAATGATGGGATGCTTGTTTTTCAGCTTCTCCAGCACATCGGCATTGGTGGAATACCCGGTTTTTGTCTTTTTCACCGGAGGTAACCCCAGCTTCTCAAAGAGCAATTCTCCCAGCTGCTTGGTGGAATTGATATTGAACTTCTCTTCCGAATAGGTGTAAATGAGTTCCTCGCATGCCCGGATTCTCTCGGTCAGCATATCGCCGAACCGGGCAAGCAGCTGCCTGTCAATGGCGATGCCCTCCCGCTCCATATCATAGAGCACGCGGCAGAGGGGCAGTTCAATTTCCTGGTACAGCCTGGTCATACCCTGTTTTTCCAGCTCCGCTGTCAGCACCGGATACAGCCGCCAGATAGCCTCGGCGCAAGCGGCAGTATCCCCATCGTCCACGGAGATCCCCAAAAACGTGGTAGCCAGCTTGGACACCGGGTATTCCGACTGAGAGGGGTTCAAATCGTAGGCAGCCAGCGCCGTATCGAAAATCACATTTTCTGCGGAAACGCCCATTTCATCCAAGGCATGCATGGTGGTTTTTGCATCATGGAAGACCAGTTTCTTCCCGGGGAGCACTGCGCCCATTCGCGCCTCCATGGGGGTCATCACATATACTCCCTCCGGGCATGCCACACCCAAAGAACCGTCCTGAGCCACATATACGCTGCAGAGTTCGCAGTCTGCAGGCATTTGAGTCAGCACCGGCAATCTTTCCATCTTCACTTCCGGTTTTGGCGCTTCCATTTCTGCGCCACGCAGACCGTATTTATCAATAAGTCGGACAAATTCCAGCTTTTGGAACAGCTGATACAGCTCCGCCCGATGATAGGGTTGGACAATGGCATCCTTTGGCTCAAAATCGATGGGCGCTTCCGGACGGATGGTGGCCAGATCATAGGAAAGATAGGCATTTTCCTTGTCGTTTTCCAGTTTTTCACGGAGCTTTGGCTTAATGGATGGGTCATCCAAATGGGCATACACTCCATCCAGAGAACCGAATTTCATCAGCAGTTCCGTAGCGGTCTTGGGGCCCACGCCAGCCACTCCGGGAATATTATCGGAGGAATCACCCATAAGGGCCTTTAAATCCACCATCTTCTTCGGCTCAAATCCATACTCTTCCCGGAACTTCTCCTGGGTATAGAGGGTGGCAGCGGTCTGCCCGGGCTTGGAAATCACCAGCTTTACATGGACATTTTCATCGATAAGCTGCAAGCTGTCCCGGTCACCGGTGACGATGACGCATTCCCAGCCGTTATTGGAGCAGATTCTGCCAACGGTACCGATGACGTCATCCGCCTCCCAGCCCTGACATTCGTAGATAGGAATATTCATGGCCCGAAGGACATCCTTCATCACCGGCATTTGCTGGGCCAGCTCCTCCGGCATTCCGTGACGATTGGCCTTATAACCCTCGTATTTCAGGTGCCGGAAGGTAGGGCCGTGGAGATCAAAGGCCACGCACACCGCCTCGGGCTGTTCTTCTTTTTCCATCTTCTCCAGGATGTTCAAAAAGCCGTAAATGGCATGGGTATAAAGCCCCTCCCGGGTGGTCAGGGGCTTCACACCGAAAAATGCGCGATTGATGACAGAGTTTCCGTCCAGAATCAGCAGTTTCATAACTTTCTCCATTTTGTACCCTGGGGGGTATCAATGATTTCAATGCCACGGGCCTTCAGTTCATCCCGAATTCGGTCCGCCTCCTGGAAATTCTTGGTCTTTTTGGCCTCCGTACGGGCGGCAACCAAGGCATCAATTTCCGGGTCAGCGGAAGCGGCGGCCTCCTGGGCCTGCTTCTTTTGCAGCTTTTCAGCGGCGGACAGCAGATTCAGCGACAGTACCCGGTCAAAGTCTGCCAGCGCCGCCAGCTTGGTGGCATCATTGCACTTGGCCTTCAATACATCGTATACTGCGGTTACCGCCAGAGAGGTGTTCAAGTCCCCGTTCAGCGCCCCAACAAACCGGTCTTTCAACGCGCTCAGCGCCTCTTCCTCCACCTGGCCATCCTGTTTCAAAGATGCAATTTTGGCAATCAGCTTCTCATAGGCAACCACGGCATTGTCCAGGTTTTCCCAGCTGAACACCAGATTCCGGCGATAATGGCTCTGCAAGCAGAACAGCCGGTAGGCCATGGGGTCATAGCCCTTGCTCTCCAGCAAAGAGACGGTCAAAAACTCGCCCTTGGACTTGCTCATCTTTTCGGATTTACCAGAATCGCCAGCAGTGTTCAGATGATGCACATGGAACCAGTAATTGCACCACTTATGTCCCAGATAGCTTTCCGACTGGGCAATTTCATTGGTATGGTGCGGGAACGCATTGTCGATGCCGCCGGCGTGGATATCCAAATCCTCGCCCAAATGCTTCATAGAGATGCAGGAGCACTCGATATGCCAGCCGGGGTAGCCTACGCCCCAGGGAGAATCCCATTTCAGGGCTTGATCCTCAAATTTGGACTTGGTAAACCACAGCACGAAGTCATTCTTGTTTTTCTTGTTGGTGTCCTCTTCCACGCCTTCCCGAACACCCACTGCCAGGTCTTCCTCATCGTGGTCGCCAAAGACATAGTATTTATCCAGTGTAGAGGTGTCAAAGTACACATTGCCGCCTACCAGATAGGCCTTTCCGGTATCCAGCAGCCGCTGCACCATTTCAATATAGCCGTCAATGCAGTTGGTGGCCGGCTCTACCACATCGGGACGCTTGATGTTCAGCTTGTCGCAGTCTGCAAAGAATGCATCGGTATAGTACTGAGCGATTTCCATGACAGTTTTATTTTCCCGCTTAGCGCCCTTGAGCATCTTATCTTCGCCGGTGTCGGCATCGGAAGCTAAATGTCCCACATCCGTAATATTCATAACCCGCTTGACATTGTAGCCCACATACCGCAGCGCCTTTTCCAGCACATCTTCCATGATGTAGGTACGCAGATTGCCAATATGGGCGTAGTGGTACACCGTAGGGCCGCAAGTATACATTTTTACCAAATCGGGATTGTTGGGAACAAACAGTTCCTTCTTATGAGATAGAGAATTATATAGATACATAGCCAGATTCCTCCGTTATATTGTTTTTGAATAAAAACCGCCTCTTATGCCCACAGGCACAAGAGGCGGGTAAATCACTCGCGGTTCCACTCTCATTTATTCCTTGATATTCACTTTGCCGCTCCCGGACGCACGTTCACGCTTCCGCTCCATCCGGGCTTTCAGCCCACGACCCGGACTCTCTAAGGAGTTTCCTGCGCTACTCTTTCCATTCATTGCAGCATAGATTTCTAATATTTTACCATTTCCATCTCCCCTTGTCAAGTTTCCTTCTGTTGACTTTATTTATACTTAATATTATAATATTTTCAAATAAATACTATGCGGAGGCAGTATGGGTCACACATCCTCTAAGAAAAAATTCAAACTTTGGAAGCTGTTGATTTGGATCGTCGTTATATTTGTGGCGTTGAATATAATCACTGACGGCGAATTCTCACAGCAATTAGACTCTCTTTTTGAGGACACCGGCTCCTATCAACCGGATATTTCCCCACAGCCGGGCTACCTTGGCATAGTCATTTCCGATAAAGAAGGTATCACCGGCGGATACATATCCCAGGTAAAGGTTGGATTTCCCGGTGCAGATTCCGGTCTCTTGGCCGGTGATATTATCGTTACCGTAGGAAATAAATCCATCAATAGCTATGATGATGCAGTTGCGGAGCTTAGCACTTTCTATGCCGGCGACAGCACTGTATTCACAGTATTGCGCGACGGCCAATATGTCACACTGGAGATCGTGTTTGGCATAAAGCCGGAGGAGAGCACCCCTGTCTCCACCGGGCCCCAGCAGTCCGTTCCTTCTATCACACCCCCAGTAAGCACAAATCCGCCGGCGAGCACGAACCCCCCGGTTACCACGCCCCCGCAAGCTGACCGTCTTCCCTCTGTTCCGGCAGAACTGAGACAGCATGTTTATCTCAACTCGCGTGATTGGGGATATTGTGAAAAACTGATTGATAATGTATCTATCACTGCAATCTTTGTCAACGACCCGGAAGGCAGCTGGAGTGACGAAGAAATCAACACAGTTAAAAACGAACTGCAATCCGTTGTTTCCCGCATCACGGCCGATGCTTCAAGCTACGGCGCGCAGGTCAATATTTCCATGTACTATAAAACCGCATCCACTTCTGTGAAAATCGTGGACGGAGAAACTGAACAGTGGGCAGAAAGTGCTCTTACCGCAGCCGGATTGCCCAGCCTCTCACAAGTAAACATCACATTGGAATCCACTTACGGAACCGATGCTGCGCCTGTAATTTTTATCGCAAATCACGGCGGCAGAGCAACCGCCTACCACCATACCTCCAAAAATGAATATGCTGTATTATATGAGAATGCCAATGCGTTCTATCATGAACTGTGCCACGTTTTCGGCGCGAAGGATTTTTACTTCCCTGCTGATGTAAAAAAATCGGCAGAAACTTACATCCCCAACAGTATTATGGTCGATTCTTCCGACGGTGTTATGGAGGATCTCACTGCATACCTGATCGGCTGGACAGATACCCCGTCACAAAATGCACTGGGTTTCCTGAATGCCACTTCTTACCTTACCAAAGAGTATCTGGCTGCAGAAAAGGAAAAAGAAGCCTACACCGGCTATGTTACGGATTTTACCTATGGCGGCGGATCCTACACCGGCTATCTTGTCCGAGGTGTAAAACACGGTCAAGGCAAATGGGTCCGCGAAGACGGCACTGTTTGGGAAGGCACCTTTCATTACGGTAAATTTACAGGAACCGGAAATTTTATTTATGAATCCGGAGCAGTCTATAACGGTCAATGGGTAAATGGCAAGCTGCACGGAAAGGGCACCATGACCTGGGAAAATGGCGATATATATACCGGTGACTTTGCAGAAGGAAAACGCACCGGTAAAGGCACCATGACCTGGGCAGATGGCGCAAAATACACCGGCGATTTTGTTGATAACAAACGTACCGGTCAAGGTACATGGACAGGAAGCACCGGCAACTCCTACACCGGTAGTTTCCTTGACGGAAGTTTTCACGGGCAAGGCACTTATAAGTGGGCAGACGGCGGCAGCTATACCGGCAACTTCGAAAACGGAAAGCATTCCGGACAAGGCACACGAGTATATGCTGACGGAGCCATTTATGTCGGTCAATGGGCTGACGGTAAGCGCAACGGAAGCGGAAAGCTCACTTATGCCAATGGCGCAGTATACGAGGGCAACTGGTTAGCCGGAAACCGCCACGGAAAAGGAACCCATACCAATGCTAACGGAGATACCTATACAGGCGATTGGGTTGAAAACAAACGAAGCGGTCAGGGAACGCTCTCGTACAAAAACGGCAATGTTTACACCGGAAGTTGGGCCAATGATACCTGGAACGGCGAAGGCACATTCACATGGACCAGTGGTGACAAATATGTAGGCGCTTTTGTTGACGGCAAACGCCATGGTTACGGTATCTATTATTACCCCAACGGCGCTCGTTATGAGGGCAACTGGGCCAATGGCGATCAACACGGTCAAGGAACCATGTATTACGCAAATGGTACCACAAAATCCGGCAATTGGAACAACGGCGAATATGTAGGATAAATCATAACCACCGGCACAGCCGGTGGTATTCTTATACAAAAAAGAGGAAGCAGATTTGATCTGCTTCCTCTTTTTTACAAATCCATAACTTCCTTACGGTATCTTTCAATACCCTTTGCCAAAATATCCATAGCACGCTCCAGTTCCTTCTGATCGCGAACGTAGGCAATTCGTACTTCGTTGATTCCCTTGCCGGGAGTTTCGTAGAAGGGCGCGCCGGGGGCAAACATCACCGTATCTCCCTGATCGTCAAAAGACTCCAGCAGCCAGCGCTGGAACAGGTCCGCATCGTCCACCGGCAGGCTGGCCATGACGTAAAACGCGCCCATAGGTTCTTCCACCATCACACCGGGGATTTGCCGCAGTTTTGCGACCACAGTATCTCTGCGCTTGCGGTAAATTTCTTTGGATTTTTTGAAAAAGTCATGATCCACGCTATACAGGGATGCCGCGCCGATCTGATCAATGGTAGCAACAGAAAGCCGGGACTGGCAGAATTTCAGCAATGCCTGCTGCAGCTCCTTGTTCTTGGTGACCACACATCCAACCCGGGCGCCGCAGGCGGAAAACCGCTTGGAAACCGAGTCAATAATCACCAAATTATCATCAATGTCATCAAAATGAGCCATAGTGGGAACGCCAAAGGCATCATCATAACAGAATTCCCGGTAAACTTCGTCGCAAATCAGGAACAAATCATGTTTTTTGGCGATATCCGCAATCATCCGCATTTCCTGCTGAGTCAGCACCACGCCGGTGGGGTTGCCGGGATTGGTAATGAGAATCGCCCGGGTATTTTTTGTAATCAGGCTTTCGATGCGCTTGCGGTCAGCATAGCGATAGCCCTCCTCCGGGCTCGTAGGCAGCGCGCGGATCCGGCCGCCGGCAGCATGAACAAAGGTGGTGTAATTGGGATAGTAAGGCTCCGGTACGATGACCTCTGTATAGGGGTCGAGAATGCTCAAACAGGTCAGAAGCAGCGCTTCACTGCCGCCGGTGGTGATCAGGACATCATTGGGCTCCAATTCCACATCCAGCTTAGCGTAATAGTTCCGGATAGCATCAATCAGCAAAGGCATACCGGGAGACTCTGCATAGGCCAGAGTTTTGCTGTTGAACTGATGAATGGCTTCGTAGTATGACTCCGGTGTCTTAAGATCCGGCTGGCCGATGTTCAGATGGTAAATGGTTTTTCCCTCTTTTTCTGCCTTTACCGCCAGAGGGTGGAATTTCCGCATAGGTGACGGTTCGCACCGATTTGCATTGATTGAAACTTTCATATGTACCTCCACAGGCTGCCCTTGCAGCCGCTGTATGTTTATATTCCTTGACCAGGCGGACCAATTCCGGTGTCAGCGCCGCCAGAACAATCAGATTAGGAATGGCCATCAAGCCGTTAACGGTTTCAGAAAGAAGCCACACCGTGCCGGTTTTCATCAACGCAGACAGCATCACAGTCACCGCCTGCAAAATCACAAACCGCTTCCAAGCCCCCGGCCCAAACAAATACTGGGCGCACCGGGCGCCGTACAGTCCCCAGCCCAGTACCGTGGCAATGGCGAAGCAGCACAAGGATGCTGCAATCAGCACGGATACCCAATCGCCGTATACCGAAGCAAAGGCCCGGGTGGTCAGCACCACGCCAACGTCCTCTCCGTAGGGAATGGGAATATCCGTTACCAAAATCACCAAGGCGGTCATAGTGCAAATCACAATGGTGTCCAAAAACACCTCCATGATCCCCATCAATCCCTGCTCCACCGGATGGCGAACGGATGCAGCCGCATGAGCAATGGATGCCGTCCCCATTCCTGCTTCATTGGTAAATACCCCCCGGGAGACTCCGATCCGCAGCGCAATGAACATAGACCCCACCGCACCGCCGGTAACTGCCATGGGAGAAAAAGCACCCTGCACAATGGAGAAAAATGCCGGCCCGATACTGGATGCTCTGGCGATCAACACACCCGTTCCCAACAGCAGATACAAAACGGATGCAAAAGGCACTAAGCCTTCTGCCAGTTTTCCGATCCGCCGCATACCGCCGGAGAGCACCGCAGTAATAAGGCATGCCAGCGCTGCGCCCATCAGGAAATTTCCCATCGTCGTTTCCCTGCCGCCAAAGGCGATCAAGGTTTGATTCACGCCGGTGATTACTGCATTGACTTGGGTGGCATTTCCCACGCCAAAGGCCGCCACTACGCCGAAAAAACAGTATAGGGGCGCCAGCCAATGCCAGGATTTTTTCATGCCGTTTTGGATCATATACATGGGGCCGCCCACAAATTCGCCGCCCACCTTGACCCGATACCGGACTGCCAAGGTCGCCTCCGCAAATTTGGTTGCCATGCCCACCAGAGCGCAGATCCACATCCAGAACACAGCCCCGGGGCCGCCGATGGCAATGGCGCCAGCCACGCCGGCAAGATTTCCCGTGCCCACCGTAGCTGCCAGAGCCGTACAAAGGGCTTGAAACGGAGACACCGTTTCGGTCTGCGCATCCTCACCCTTAAGCTTTCTGAAAAAATCCAAACAGGCCCGGGAAAAAAAGCGGAGCTGGGGCAGCTTTGCCCGGATGCTCAAATACAGCCCCACACCCAAAATTAAGACCAGCGCCGGAGCGCCCCAAACAAATCGGTTTACGAGTTCCAGAACTTCAGCCATAATTTCTCCTTATCATACCACAGTTTCTCCTATGCTTTAATGGAAAATTCTTTTCTGCGCAAAAAAGCAGTCTCTCTTCCTAAGAGAAACTGCTTTTGTGTTATTCCCATGTATCCCAAATCTCGGGGCAGTACCCCACGGTTGCCTGTTTACCGTTTCGGACAATGGGGGTTTTCATCAGCGATGGCTTATCAAAGACCTTATCTTCCTTGGCCACCTTGTCCTCCATGTACTTCATGAGGGTGATATCCGGGTCTTTATTATCCCAGTCAATGAGATTGTCAATGCCCCCGACACTCCTTAAAACGCTGTCAAATTCTCTCCCGGAAAGGCCAAACCGGGTCAAATCCACCGCCTGGAATTTGATTCTCCGTTCTTTAAAATAGCGCTCCGCTTTTTTGGTGTCAAAGCACTTACTTTTTCCGAAAATTTGAATATTCAATATGCCACCTCCATCAAGCACAACCCCTGGGCGCTGGCCAAAGCGCCTGCCTGTTCACGGGGTGCGCCAAACAAATCTGTTGTGGATTCCGGTGTTCTCTGCCCCATGCCAACCTCTACCAGCGTACCCACCAGAATCCGCATCATATTGTACAGAAACCCGTTGCCGGTGACACTGATTTGGATTTCTTCGCCCAATCTTTCAATTTTTACTGCATAAATTTGGCGAATTGTGGACTTTTTCATCCTTTTATTGGCGCAAAATGCGGAGAAATCATGCTCCCCTATCAATTGCTCCGCAGCCAGACGCATTTTCCCCACATCCAACCTTTGCGGCATGACACTGACAAACCGTCGGTCAAATACGCAGGGCGATTCGGAATTCCAGATCCGGTAGCAGTAGGTTTTGTGTTTCACATTCAACCGGGCATGAAATCGCTCCGACACCTCTCTGCAAGAATATATGCCGATATCCTCCGGCAAATAACACCGCAGCTGTTTCAGAATTTCCCCGCATTCCATGGGATTTTCGCAGTGGAAATTCGCCACCTGTCCCCGGGCATGGACACCGGCATCCGTCCGGCCGCTGCCGGTAATCTCCACAGGTTCTCCTAAAATCCGGGAGAGGGCCGTTTCCAACTTCCCCTGTATGGTATTGTCTACCCCCGGCAGCCGCTGCCACCCCCGATATCGGGTGCCGTCATAGCAAAGATCAAGCCGCAAATTCCGCATTTTGTTTCAATTCCTCTCTGGCCTCCCGTTCGCTGTCGGCAGAGAACAGGAAATTGCCCTGATTGTCATACACCTGAATGTGTCCGCAGACATAGCGCATAGAATACATTGTCATCATCCTTTCGGTCTTTATGACAATATTCTACGGCATAATCTGTCCAATATTTCGTACCTTTATATCGCTTATTCTATGACCTCATAGCCGGCATCCACGATGGCTTTCTTCAACGCATCCACCGCTGCCTCGCCGGTCACCGTCACGGTTTTCGCCTGCAGATCCACCACGGCATCGGTCGTTCCGGGAACGGCCTTGCAGACCTTTTCCACCATTGCCTTACAATGGGTGCACATCATGCCCTCCACTTTGATCACTGTTGTCATATTCTTTTCCTCCTTATGCTGTTGTTTTCTCCCTAAAGGGGTAAACCTGCGTAAACGCAGCGCATTTGTCACCACAAATACGGAACTGAAGCTCATTGCTGCAGCGCCAATCATAGGGCTCAGCTGAATTCCGAAGGGCAAATACAGCGCCCCTGCCGCAATAGGAATCCCCAGGCAATTATAAAAAAATGCCCAGAACAGGTTCTGCCGAATGTTTCGAATGGTAGCCTTGCTGAGGCGGATGGCATTGGCGACACCCTGGAGTGACCCGGACATCAGTACCACATCCGCAGATTCCATGGCGATATCTGTTCCGGCGCCGATGGCCATGCCCACATCCGCCGTCACCATCGCCGGGGCATCGTTGATCCCGTCTCCCACCATCAGCAACCGTTTGCCTTGGGACTGTATCTGCTTTACTGCATTTGCCTTTTCTCCCGGCAGCACCTGGGCAATGACCCGGTCAATGCCAGCACGATTTGCAATGGCGCGGGCGGTGGTTTCTTGATCTCCCGTAAGCATCACTACTTCCAGCCCCAACTGTTTCATCTGAGCAACCGCTTCGCTGGAATCCGGCTTCAGCACATCTGCCGCGGCAATAGCGCCCAAATACGCGCCCTGCTCACTGCCAAAGTACAGCACTGTTTTTCCCTGTGCGGAAAGCTCCGGGTAGGCAGGAACGGAAATTCCCATCTCTTCCATCAGCCGCCCATTGCCGCCGAAATAACGTACTGCGTTAATCGTGCCGGCAACGCCCCGACCGGGCAGAGTCTCAAAATCAGAAACATCCAAATGAGAAATACCTGCAGAACGCTCCAAAATTGCTTTCGCAAACGGGTGTTCAGACGGACTTTCTAAGCTGGCTGCGATTTTCAGCAACTCCGCTTCTTCCGCTCCTGCCGGCAGGATATCCGTAACCGCCGGTTTTCCTGTGGTCAACGTTCCGGTTTTGTCCAGAACCACGGTGTTTATATTATGCAAATGCTCCAGCGCAGCGCCGTTTTTAAATAACACGCCCAGAGATGCGCCCTTCCCTGTGCCCACCATAATGGCCACCGGGGTGGCAAGTCCCAATGCGCAGGGGCAGGAAATTACCAATACGGAAATTGCTGTGGTAAGGGAGAATTCCAACCCCATACCCGCAAGCATCCAAGCGCAAAAAACTACCAACGCAATACCCATCACCACCGGCACAAAAATGCCGGCAACTTTGTCCGCCAAACGGGCAATGGGCGCTTTGGAGCCGCCGGACTCTTCTACCATACGAATCACCTGCTGCAAGGTGGTATCCTCCCCCACCTTATCCGCACGAATACGCAGATATCCTTCCAGATTGATGGTGGCTGCTGCCACGCTGCTTCCTGCTTCGGCCTCCATAGGAATACTTTCCCCGGTCAAGGCGCTTTGGTCTATCGATGCCCGACCCTCCAGCACTGTGCCATCCACCGGAATCCGTCCGCCGGAACGAACGATCACAACATCGCCCACCCGAACCTCTCCGGCAGGAATCTGGATTTCTTTCCCATCCCTCAGCACCGTTGCGGTGTCGGGACGCAAATCCATCAGTGCCCGAATCGCATCGCCGGTTTTACCCTTGGCCCGGCTTTCCAGAAACTTACCGAGGGTAATTAGGGTCAAAATCATGGCGGCAGACTCAAAATACAAGTTTTCGCTATAAAAGCTGACCGTGTTCCAATCCCCGTGCCCCATGGCATAGGCCATGCGAAACAAAGCCGCCACACCGTAAACCAGCGCCGCGCCGGACCCTACCGCAATCAGCGTGTCCATATTGGGACTGCCATGAAACAGCGTCTTCAGGCCTCTTTTAAAGTAATCCCGATTCAAAACCACCGGAATCAGGGTCAGCAAAAATTGCAGCAGCGCCGCAACCAGCGCATTGCTCTGCCCGTGATACCAAGCCGGCATAGGAAGGCCAATCATGTGTCCCATGGTAAAATACATGAGCACCAATAAGGATGCAAAAGACCCCACAATGCGTATTTTCATGCTCTTTTCTGTATTGTCCGCAGACTCCGATACCTTTTCCGTTTTCCCAGCAGATGCCCCATAGCCTGCCGCCTGCACCGCAGCGATTACATCCGCCACGGCATCCTGGGAGGCAAGCTCTGCACACATGGTGCCCCCCAGCAAATTCACCTGGGCATCTATCACACCGGGGACAGCCTTTGCCGCTTTCTCTACCCGGGCGCTGCAGGCTGCGCAGGTCATGCCGGTTACTGTAAATACTTGTTTCAAACTGCTTACCTCCTACTTTCCTGCCATCGTACTTCCAAAATCTTCCTACAATATTTCTTGACACAATTACTTCGATGTGATACCATTTTAGCACATAATTTAATTATGGCAAGTATGCACCTTTTTGTGCATTACTATCTTTTTTACACTGTGGAGGTGGCAATGAAAACATTACAAGGTTGCCCCGTAGAAGCAACGCTGGAAATGATCGGCGGCAAGTATAAAGCCCTGATTTTATGGCATCTTTCCGAACATACCCTGCGGTTTAATGAATTGCACAAACTGCTTCAGGGTGTCACGCCGAAAATGCTGACTCAGCAGCTGCGGGAGCTGGAATCCCAGTCTTTGGTACACCGGGAAGTATTTCCCATCGTACCCCCAAAGGTAGAGTATTCTCTTACCGAGCTTGGTCAAAGCTTAATGCCCATCCTGGTTGCCATGCGTAACTGGGGCGCGGAATATATGAAATCCCAGAACTTAGACCCCAACTGCTTTATGATGCACAGCAAGCCCCTTCTGCATTCCAGCTAATGTAAAAAGAAAACAAGGAGATATGTATGAATATTAAAATTATTTCTGACAGCACCTGTGACCTTTCCCCTGAGCAGCTCAAGCAGCACGATATTACTTTGGCGCGGCTCACCGTCATTAAAGGCAATGAGCAATTTACCGATGGCGGCACCATCACTCCTGCTGATATTTTTGCCCATGTGGCAGCTGGCGGTGATCTTTGCTCCACCGCTGCATTCAGTGTGGGTGATTATGAGGATCTGTTCTGCAAGTATTCCAAGGAATATGATGGCGTGATCCATATTAATATCGGCTCCGGTTTCTCCTCCAGCTACCAGAATGCCTGCATCGCAGCAGAAGATTTCCCCAATGTTCGGGTGGTTGACTCTCAAAATCTCTCCACCGGTCAGGGCCTTGTGGTATTGGAGGCCTGCCGCCTTGCTAAGGAGTATGACGATTTGGACGTGATTGTGGAAAAGCTCAACGCCTACACCCCCCGGGTGGAGGCCAGCTTCCTGCTGGATCAGCTGAAATACATGGTCAAGGGCGGACGCTGCTCCTCTGCCGCTGCGCTGGGCGCCAATCTTCTGAATCTGAAGCCCTGTATCGAAGTCAAAAACGGCAAAATGAGCGTGGTAAAAAAATACCGCGGCAGCTATGCCAAGTGCCTGGCCAGCTATGTACAGGACCGCCTGGCAAACCGGGAAGACCTGGTACGCAACGAGATGTTCTTAACCTACACCCCTGTCAGCGAGGAATGTCTGGCTGCTGTAAAATCTGCCATTGAAGCATACGGTCATTTTGAGACCATGTATGAAACCCAGGCAGGCTGCACCGTTTCCTGTCATTGCGGCCCCGGCACTCTGGGCGTTCTGTTTGTCCGAAAATAACCAACCATTCCCACCGCGAAAGCGGTGGGAATCATCTTGTAATTTTACCGCAATATGATATACTGTTGATTGTAAAAATAGTGGAGGAACATCCATGGAGTATTCCAAGCTGCTGGACTTAACAACAGAATTGGGCTATCAGCTGGCCATGTGCGGCGCAGAAACCTTCCGGGTAGAGGAAAGCATTTCCCGGGTGCTGAAGGCTTACGATATTGAGGCAGAGGTTTTTGCAATTCCCAACTGCCTACATATCAGTATCGAGCCGGTGGCCGGCAGACCTCTGACCCGGATGCGGCGCATCGGCCATCACGGCAACGATTTAGACGCGGTGGAACGCTTTACCAATTTAAGCCGCAGGCTGTGCGCCCAGCGTCCTGCGCCGGAAATTGCCCAGCAGTGGCTGCAGGAGACGATCTCCACCAAGCGAACCTACTCCCTTCCTGCTTATTTGTTAGGGAATTTTTTGGGAGCATTTGGCTTCTGTTTCCTCTTCGGAGGTTGCTTTGCCGATGCCCTGTGTGCCGGCGGCTGCGGCATTTTGATCGGGCTTATCAACCGCCAAATGGAAAAGTGGGAAGCAAACCAGTTCTTCAGAATCCTCATTGCATCCTTTGCCATGGCCATGCTGGCATACGGGCTGAGCGCGCTGGGTGTTGCCGATGACCCCAATGCCATTATCATTGGCGCTCTCATGCTTCTGGTGCCCGGACTACTGTTTACCAACGCGCTGCGGGACATCATTCATGGGGATACCAATTCCGGTATCAACCGGATTGTGCAGGTAATTCTCATTGCTATCGCAATTGCCATAGGCGCTGCTGCCGCCTGGCCCCTGTCCCAGGCTTTGTGGGAATCAATCCCGGAAGCGCCTGCCATGATACACAGCGACTGGCTGCAAGCCATTGCCAATTTCTTAGGCTGTATCGGATTTGCAATCCTGTTCAATATCCATGGTCCCGGCGGTCTGCTTTGCGCAGCAGGGGGTATGCTTACCTGGTTGGTGTACTTAATTACTCTGCGCTATGCCGGCAATGACTTGCTGGCCTATTTCTGCGGCACCATATTCGCTGCCATTTACTCAGAAATTATGGCGCGTATCCGGAAATATCCTGCCATTTCTTATCTGGTAGTTTCTATTTTTCCCCTCATTCCCGGAGCGGGTGTGTATTTCACTATGAATTATGCCGTAAAGGGCCAGATGGATGCCTTTGCGGAAACAGGACTCCACACCGCAGCCATTGCCGGTATTATGGCAGCTGCCATTCTTCTGGGATCTACCACAGTACGTTTAATTACCTCTCATCGTAATAAACGAAAATAAGTTTTATCGGGCGGCTCATTTTGCCGCCCGATTTTTTCGCCTGTATTCGGGGAATTACCACAAATTTATTGGATTCTATTGCGAACTCCGGAAAATTCTGTTATAATAACTATGTATGGAAAAAAGAACACATTTTTTTGTCAGCCGGAAAAACGCGCTGACATGGCTGACGGTACTATGCTTGGTCGGCTCGGCAGTGGCCCGCATTGTAATCGCCTGTTTGAAAGGGTCAGGGGATTCACTGGAATTGTGGAGTCAAATCGTTCTGCCAGTAGCAGCCACCTTGCTGTTTGTACTGATCCTCCTTTTTGGCGGTAAGGAATATTTATACAAAACCGCAATTCCCGTTTGGCTCTTAGGCGCTTATTATGCACTGCGGCCCCACCTCTTCCTGGGCAACAGTCCCTTTGTTTTTGGGCTGTTTTATACCTGTCTTTTCTTCTTCTGTCTGGCATATACAGCGATTACTTCCGGAAGAATCCGCTACGCCTGGTTGTTGCTGTTCCTGTTCGCAGCACCCTTGGTAGCAGTGGGTTATCAGCATACCCTGCTCCTGTCCAGCGGTTTGTTAAACCCTTATTTCTTCTATGCAATCCTTGCAGATTATCTGCTATTTGCCGGTGGAATCCTGTTGACCCTGGCCATCCGCATCCACCCTCAAGGAGAATATCATCCCACTTGGGGGGATCGCTGCGACGGGCGCAAGATCCGCACCCTGGCTCCCATGGCGCAGATCACCGCTTTCTTCCAGGTGGAGCGCAACACCTGCTCCAATCTGTTTGAAGATTCCTTTGAGATCACCCATATCGACCGGTATATCCGTCAGAAGCGTCGGGAGGGTTTGACCGATTTTGGCATCACCCACGTGCTGCTGGCAGCTTACGTCCGGGGCATTGCCAGATACCCCCAGCTCAACCGCTTCATTTCCGGTCAGAAGGTCTTCTCCAGGGGCGAGGACATTCAATACTGCATGGTGGTCAAAAAGGAAATGACCGTAGACTCCCCAGACACCAGTATTAAAGTCCACTTAAATCCCCACGATACTGCTGTGGATGTCTATCACAAGCTCAATGCCGCTGTGGAAAGTGTCAAGGCGACCCAGGAACTGGATTCCAGCCTGGACGGCTTGATCCAATATCTGAACCTGATCCCCAGCATCGTGCTGAAATTTGTGGTGTGGCTTTTGAAGCTGCTGGACTACTTCGGCATGCTGCCCAAGTTCCTGCTGGAGCTGAGTCCCTTCCACGGCAGCCTGTTCTTTACATCTATGGGTAGCCTGGGCATCCCGCCCATCTATCACCATCTGTATGATTTCGGCAATCTGCCCTGCTTTGGCGCCTTTGGCTGTAAGCGGAAGACCATTGAGGTGCTGGAAGACGGAACCGTGGTCCAGCGCAAATATGTGGACTGCAAATTTACTGTGGACGAGCGGATCGTGGACGGCTATTACTATGCCGCTTTCTTCAAGCACTACAAGCGGATCCTGGCCCATCCGGAGATTTTGGACAATCCTCCCGAAGAAGTCGTTTCCGATATTGACTGAATATGAAATCCGAAATTCTAACTCATCTTCCCCACGATTTTCCCTGGCGGGAGCATATTCAATGCTTCGATTGCGTAGAATCCACCAATGACCTGGCAAAAACCATGGCATCCCAGGGAGCGCCTCACGGCACAGTGCTGATCGCAGACCGCCAGACCGACGGTCGGGGTCGCAGAGGTCGCAGCTTCTTTTCTCCCGGCGGTATGGGGATCTACATGAGCGTCATTCTCCGTCCATGCTGCAAGCCTGAAGGCTTAATGCACCTGACCTGCGCTACCGCGGTATCTCTATGTGATGCGGTAGAAAATGCAGTGGGCTTTCGCCCGGGGATCAAATGGACCAATGACCTGGTGTATGGAAACAGAAAGCTGGCAGGAATTCTGACAGAGCTCTCCATCAACGCAAAAAACGGGGAGCTGGAGTATGCTGTCATCGGCATTGGCATCAACTGCTCTCAAAAAATCGAAGATTTTTCTCCGGAGTTGCAGGATTTTGCCGGTTCCCTTTCTATGTTTTCTGCATCTGCAGTAGACCTCAGCGTAATGGCCGCCACCGTAATGCAAGAGCTACAACAAATGGATCTGACACTGCTTTCTGAAAAAGAGAAAACCCTTTCTCAGTATCGCAGGGACTGTATTACCATAGGAAAAGACATTTCCCTCTTGCAGGGTGATACCGTACGTTATGGCAGAGCTGTGGATCTTGATGACCAGGGAGCATTGATTGTCTCCTTTTCAGACGGAAGCACAGAGGCTGTCAATGCCGGAGAAGTCAGCGTGCGGGGCATGTACGGATATGTATAATCCCAAAATTTCACAGAATTCATATTGCTTTTTCCGAAAATGTTGGTTATACTGAATTTAGATAATAATATAGATTGGAGGCAATCATTATGAAAGTTTTCCGTGTCGTTGTAAAAATTGTGTTGGCTCTGGCTGCCGTTGCCGGTGCTGTGTATCTGGCTGCCACCTACGGTGACCGCATTGTTGCCTGGTGCAAGAAGATCTTGAACAGCAAGTTTGGCTGCGATTGTATCTGTGATTGCGACTGTGATTGTGATTGCGACTGCGATTGCGAGGATGACGGTGAATGCAACTGCTGCTGCTGTGAAGAAGCAGAAGCTCCTGCCGAAACTGCCACCGAGGCCGATTTCGAAGGTTAATTCACATAAAGAAAAAGGAGGCTGAAAAGCCTCCTTTTTTTATTGCTTAACCAGCATGTCTGAGGTAAGAATCCCCACCAGCATATCCACACACTTTTCCATATCCTCAACAGGGATATACTCAAAGCGTCCGTGATAGTTCTCTCCGCCGGTACACAGATTGGGACAGGGCAAGCCTTCATAACTGAGCCTTGCACCATCGGTGCCGCCCCGGATGGGAACCTCCACCGGTTCAATGCCTGCTTCCACCATGGCTGCCTTCGCCCGGTCAACAATATACATGCAGGGTTCAATGCACTGTTTCATATTGAAATAGCTGTCCCGGATCTCCATTTCCACCGTTTGATCCCCATATTTGCGGTTAATGAAATCCGCTGCAGCAAGGAGAATCTCCTTTTTCTGCTGAAATTTCTCCATATCATGATCCCGGATGATATAGCGCAGCACAGACTGCTCCACGCATCCTTCCATATCGGTCAAGTGGATAAAGCCCTCATAGCCTTCCGTATGCTCCGGCTTCTGGGCCTGCGGCAGAAGGCTCTGAAATTCCATGGCAATATACTGGGAATTGACCATCTTATCCTTGGCCGCGCCGGGATGAATATTCATCCCATGGAAAGTAACTTTAGCGCCGGCTGCGTTGAAATTTTCATATTCAATTTCACCCAAGGTGCCGCCATCGGCAGTATAGGCATAATCTGCGCCAAAACCTTTCACATCAAAGCGGTCTGCTCCCCTGCCGATCTCCTCATCCGGGGTAAAGCCAATTTTCAGAGTGGCATGGGTACGCTTTGTCTTCAGCAGAAACTCTGCCGCTGTTAGAATTTCGGCAATACCGGCTTTATTATCTGCCCCCAGCAAAGTCGTCCCGTCGGTGACGATCAGGTGCTTGCCGTAATGACGCTTCAAGCTGGGGAAATCTGCCTGCCGCAAATAAATCTGCTGGGCTTCGTTCAGGCAAATATCCTCACCGGTATACTCCACGATCCGGGCTTTTACATTTTCGCCGGAGGCATCGGGAGAAGTATCCATATGGGCAATCAGCCCAATGGTGGGCAGCTTCGGGTCACCAGGCACAGTGCCATAGACATATCCGTTTTCGTCCATATGGGCATCCTCGATGCCCATGGCCTTCATTTCTTCCACCAGATAGGAGCCCAACAATTTCTGCTTGTCTGTAGACGGACAGGTTTCGGAAAATTCATCCGACATGGTGTCAAAGGATACATACCGCAAAAAGCGGGAAGATACGCTTTCCATTTTATTCCTCCTTTTAACAAAAGGGCCGCCCGCGGAGCGGCGGCCCCCCGCTTAAGAAAAAAGAGAAAGAGGG
>JAZOUU010000006.1:0-17398 GCA_045658365.1 Faecousia sp.
CGAGTCTCGCCACTTAGATTATCAACCTTGGTAATCGTTTCGCATATTATCACTCACACTGCAGAAACTAGTACCAAAGGAGTGGTTTTTATGAACAGAAAAGAGCTTGTGAAGCAGACCTTGGATCAAATTCCTCAAGCCAACAATAATGCAAAACGGATCATCGGCCTTGTAAAGACAAGCGGCAGAATTACCGGGTATCAGCTTTCAGATAATTCTATTGTAGAAAAACAGCAGGCTGTAGACATGGCAAAACAAGGGAGAATTGCAGGTGTTGGCATCGCCCACCGGGGTGATACCGAATACCTGAAATCCATCCCCGACGGAAGTGAAAACAACAACCTGGGCAACCTACCTTCTGTATCGCCCCAATAAGCGAAAATGCATCCGGAATTGCAACCCAATTCCGGTTTTTGCCGTTTGGCGTCAGTAAAATACCGATTAATACATTTTTGCGCATTTTTGTTTTGGGTATGATATAATGAATTTCTTGGAGGTGGACCCATGAAGTTTAGGCTAATCATCGACAAAGAAAAGGACGAAGAGATTGTGGCAACAGTCCACAAGCGCACCCCCCTGATAGATGAAATCGATGCGCTCATTTCAAAGACCGCAGACCGCATTCCCGGCTACATCGAGGATGACATCAAAATGCTGTCTGTTTCTGAAATTGAATGCGTCACTGTTCTGGATGGCAAGACATACGCCATCGATTCCAAGAACCGGCAGTATCGGCTGAAGCAGCGACTATACGAACTGGAAGAGCAGCTCCCCTCCTCCTTCATCCGCATCAACAAGAGCGCCCTTGCAAATGAAGCCGCTTTGGATCGTTTCTCAGTCACTGTTGCCGGCAGCGTGGATGCGGTTTTCAAATGCGGTTACACAGAGTACGTTTCCCGCCGGTGTTTTGCGCAAATCAAAAGGAGGTTGGAAAACAAATGAAGAGGTTTTTGAAAGAATTTTTACTCCGGGGTCTGATCTGCGCCGGCGGCGGCCCTATTGTTTTGGCGATTATTTACGGCATTCTGGGCGCTACCGGAACTGCCCAATCCCTTGATCCCCGGGAGGTTTGCATTGGTATTTTAACGATCACGCTGCTGGCCTTTATCGCAGCAGGCATGACTGCCGTCTATCAAATAGAACAGCTGCCGCTGCCCATGATGATCCTGCTGCACGGCGGCGCCCTGTATATCGCTTATATTATCACCTATCTGGTAAACGGCTGGCTGCAAAATGATATTGTGCCCATTTTAGTATTTACCGGAATTTTCATTGCAGGCTATGCCCTTATCTGGCTTATCATCTACCGCGTGGAAAAGGCCAAGGCAGAGAAGCTGAACAAACTGCTCAAAAGCTAATAAAATGTGCGTTGCTTAGGCAACGCACATTCTTTATTGTTCATAATCCATTTCATAGCTGCCGGCCGGCAGGACATGACCGCAGGCGCAGGTTTCGTCACTGGCCAGAGTGCCGGTCTTGCCGATGGGACCTCCCATCAGTACAAACACCTCAACAAACTCTCCACACTTGGGGCATTTCACCTCCGTCAGCCGGGGTGTTCCCTTTCCTTCCTGGCATCCGTTAATCAGCATAATACCACCTCACCAAATAAAGGGAATGATTCTGTACTTAACCTTCTGCTTGTACTCAGCATAACCGGGTAGTTCTCTTGTCAGCAGTTCCTCTTCGTCCTTAAGTCTAACAATAATGATTACCGGATAGAATGCAAAGGCAATCAGTGCATAACAAGAGCCCAGAATCAGTGGAACCATTAAAAACAGCAGGATCGTGACAGCATACATAGGGTGACGGACAATGCCGTACATGCCTGTGTCCACCACTGTCTGCCCCTCTTCCACCTTGATGGTACGGCTAAGATATGCATTCTCTCGCATGACCTCTGCATAAAGGGCATAGGCTGCCAAAAACAGCGCCGATGCGGCAATGACCACCCACGACGGCACACTACTCCAACCGAAGCGGAAGTCCAACCCCGCCACCACAAAACCGGCAACGAACATGAGTCCGGAAAAGGCAACAACGCCTTTCTGTGTTCCTTGCTTTTCCTTGGCATCCAGACGCTTTTTCAGAAGCTCCGGGGATTTAAACAGCATTACAACCCCGGCAATCAGCATGGGCGCAAAAAGCAAAGCCATCAGTAACCAGCCGTATGTATACCTAAGTGTGCCAGCAGGCAGGAAGATCAGCAACCCCACCAGCAACAAGCCGCAGGCGAACTTGGTTACGGCTTCCATCAGCAGCTTCATAAACATCCTCCCGGAATATTTCAAACGCGGTTTATGGCAATGGTGTGTTCCTTGACCGGTGTGTCCTCTGTTCCATAACCAAAGAACGCGCCCAGTAGCGGTGTGAAACCCTCCGGAATACCAAGCTCCTTCATCAATTCCGAATCCTGGGCCACTGCGGCAGGCGCTGCGCCGAGAATCACACTGTCAATTCCCAGATCGGTAGCTGCCAACACCATGTTCTCTATCACAATACCCGCATTGGCATGATCTGTGCCTGCTCTGTGGATCGGCGCAGAGGAAACAAGCACCAATGTCTTCGCGCCGTAATCCGCGCGTCTTTTCGTACCGAAAAGCTTAAACAGCATTTCCGCCGATACATCATTCACTTTCTCAAGGAGTGACTCATTTTGCACCACGGTAATGTGCAATGATGCATAATTTGCCATTGCCACCGGCGCAGCGCAGCCAGCCTTAAGGATCACCTGCAGCGCTTCCTCCGGGATCTGCTCCAGGGTATAGCTTCTTGTGGACTTCCGCGCTAAGATCGCATCTAATGTGTTCATAATAATCTCTCCTATTTCATTCGATTAACGCTGTTATTATATCACACCAAAATATGCCTTGCAACAACAGCCTCACATATCGTATAATAGGGGCACAAAATCACCCTACTGACGGTTGATTTCTCCCCACTCAACCGTCGGTTCGTGGACGATTCAACCCAGCTTTGCTATACTGAAAGCAAAAGGAGGATGCCTATGGATCAGGTTAAAATTGGCAAGTTTATTGCTGAACGCAGAAAAAAGGCAAACATGACACAAATGCAGTTAGCGGAAAAATTGGGCATCACCGACAGAGCCATCTCCAAATGGGAAACAGGCAGAACGCTGCCCGATTCTTCCATCATGCTGGAACTGTGCGGCACGTTAGGTATCACCGTAAACGATCTATTATCCGGGGAGGTAATAACTATGAATCATTACAACAAGGAATTGGAAAATAACCTACTGCAAATGATGAAAGAAAAACAGCAGGCGGATAAGAGACTTTTGTCTTTAGAGATATTTATTGGTATTACGGCAACGGTCAGTTTATTTATCCTCATCTTTGTGGCTGCCTTTTTGCAAATGGAGACCTGGCTAAGAGTTTCTCTTATTGCGAGTGGCTTCGTTCTCTTCTTGGTGGGTTGCTTCTACGCATTACGAATTGAGCAGGTAGCAGGCTATTATGAATGCAAAGAATGCGGACACAGATATGTCCCCAAATATACAAATGTGTTCTTTGCAATGCATGTTAACAGAACCAGATTCATGCGCTGCCCGAAATGCGGCAAAAAAACCTGGCAGAAAAAAGTGATAACAAAGGAATAACAAATGAAACACCCAGCCGAATAAAACGGCTGGGCTTCCTCATTTTACATGTTATTCATCCGGGTTATTGACAAAATATTTCATGTATGTTACATTGAAAAAGATTTGTTCTGTTCATTTATGTACATCACTATTGTATGTATATTATGATAGAAAGTTTAACGTTTCGGAGGTTATACAGAGAAATGGATAATATTATAAATACCTTAAACAATGCTCTCAGTTTTCTTTATGATAATATTTTGAGTATTTCAATGATGATCCTACTTATTGCTGTTGGTTTCTTCTTAACCGTCAAGACCGGTTTCTTTCAATTCCGGCGTTTTGGATATGTCCTAAAAAACACCGCAGGCAAGTTATTTGATAAAAACCTCCATCATCAAGATAATGCAAATGTCAGTCCCTTCCAGGCTGTGACCACCGCACTGGCCGGTACAATCGGTACGGGAAGTATTGCGGGTGTTGCTACGGCATTGGTACTTGGCGGTCCGGGCGCAGTATTTTGGATGTGGATCAGCGCGCTGCTCGGTATGGTGACGAAATATTCCGAAATTGTTCTCGCCCTAAAATTCCGAGAAAAGAATAAGAAGGGCGCTTACATCGGCGGACCTATGTACTACATCAAAAACGGACTGGGTTTAAAATGGCTTGCTGTGCTGTTTGCTATATTCGCTATGATCGCCTGTATCGGCACGGGAAACGCCACCCAATCCAATTCCATTTCCTCTGTCCTGGATATGAATTTCCATATCTCTCCCTGGATCACCGGATTGGTTCTTACAATCATCGTTGGCATAGTTATTATTGGCGGTGTAAAGAGAATCGCCACGGTTAACGAAAAATTAGTACCCTTGATGGCTGTTTTCTTTATCCTCGCCTCCCTTCTTGCACTAATCTTCAGGGCGCGTATGATACCCGGTGCATTTGCTCTTATCTTCAAAGAAGCATTTAATTTTGAATCCGCATTTGGTGGCGTAGCTGGTTATGGAATTCTTTCCGCTATGCGCTACGGTGTTGGCAGGGGTGTTTTCTCCAACGAAGCAGGTCTCGGAAGTGCACCACTTGCCCACTCCGCATCCAGTACTCAAGATCCCGTTAAACAAGGCATTTGGGGCGTATTTGAGGTATTTATTACAACAATCATTATCTGCACTATGTCCGCAGTAGTCATTCTTACGTCCGGCGTCTATTCATCTGCCTTCCATGCAGGAGTGGCCCCGTCTGTAAGTGGTGCGGCGCTGAGCAGTGCCGCATTTGACGAAGCGCTTCCCTATGTTGGCGGATTTGGCATTGCCGTCTCAACGATCTTCTTTGCACTTTCAACAATCCTCGGCTGGGCTTACTACGGTGAAGTATGCGTAGGATATCTTTTCAAAAATCATGCCAAACTTGCTGTTGGTATTTACAGATTTATCTATGTTGCCTTTGTTTTCATTGGGGCGATTGCTGAGATAAACACCGTTTGGCTGATTGCCGACTGCTTCAATGCGCTGATGGCGCTGCCCAATCTGATCGCGCTTATCGGCCTTGCCGGACTTGTCGTCAAAATCAACCGGGAACATTTTGCTCAAAAATCATAATCCGATTCGACATCCAAAATTGGCAATTCTCTATTGAGGATTGCCAATTTATTTTTTTAGAAATGTGTGAGCCAAATCAGATACATACTTCACTGAAGACTGCTATCGGTCCTGATAAAAAGAGCTAACCATATGAAACGCAAATATAAGAGATAAAACCCTGGCTTCAGCCAGGGTTTCACCATTGCACTTCTTACCATGGTTCTTTTGTATTTTAGATTACGCTTTCATATCCGTGAAGAGTTCAAAATGATTCCGATTGGTTTTCAGGTAGCCTTCCTTTTGCAGCTTGCTCAGCTCCACGGACATAGCAGCCCGCTCTACACTGAGATAATCCGCCAACTGCTGGCGATCATAGGGAATGGAAAAGGAGAACTTTCCTTGCCGCATGGACTCGGCGGACAAGTAAGACAGCAGCTTTTCCCGGGTACTTCGCTTTGCCATGTGGGTGATTTTCTCATTCAGATTCATCACTCTCCGAGCCATGACAGACACCAAATTCTGCACCAGTCGGTTGTGATATGCGCAGGCATTGGGACAGGTTTTCAGAAGTCTTCCCATATTCAGAAGCATAATTTCCGAATCCTCGTCAGCCACAACGCTCACATTCAGCACACTGCCAGGCATAGCAGCAAAGGGCTCAGCAAAGTATTCCCCAACACCGATGCGGTGGATAATATTCCGATGACCCCACAAATCCTCCTGCAGCGACAGCATTGCGCCCCGAAGAACCAGACCCATAGACTCTGTGCTGTCTCCCACCCGGAAGATATACTCACCCTTTTTTCGGTGCAGAATGCTTGCGTTAACGCAGTGGAGTACCGACAAGATTTCTTCCTCTGTCATTCCCTGAAACAGAGGGCTGTTTCGCAAGATAAACATATATTGCTCCATAATCGGCTCCTTTGCTGTTTTTTACCATTATAGCAACAATTCTGTTGTTTTTCAATCAGAAATACTGCCGTCAATTTTTACTGTCACCACCTGCCAGGGGATGAATTTTCCGCTTTGCTGCAGCGCTTTCTTCACAGCAAACTCCAAACCGCCGCAACATGGTACTTCCATACGCACAACGGTAACGCTTTGAATATCGTTGTTTCGGATAATTTGGGTGAGTTTTTCGCTATAGTCCACCCCATCCAGCTTGGGACAGCCCACCAAGGTTACCTTGCCGCGGATAAAGTCCTCATGAAAACGGGCGTAGGCATAGGCAGTACAGTCAGCAGCGATCAGCAACTTCGCGCCGTCAAAATAAGGTGCCTGCATGGGCGCCAATTTGATTTGCACAGGAAAATTCTGAAGTCTGGAAACGATGGGTACATTGTTTTCAGGCGCAACCGCCGGCTGTATGGATCTGGAAACCGCCCCGGGGCAGCCCCCGGAGGAACAGGCGCTTTTCTTCTTTGCCATATTGGCTTTCACTGCCGCTTCATCATAGGCGGCGGCTTCCCGTTCTACAAAACGAATCGCGCCGGTGGGACAGGTGGGCAGACAATCTCCCAAGCCATCACAATAATCATCCCGCAAAAGTCTAGCCTTACCGTCCACCATGCCGATGGCCCCTTCGTGGCATGCATCGGCGCAAATGCCACAGCCGGTGCATTTCTCTTCATCAATCTCAATGATTCTGCGTTTCATTCTCTCTCCCCCTTTTCTGATTGGCAACAATTTGCATCATCGCATTGTACATTTCTTCGCCTACGCATTGCTTTGCATAGGCGCACCATTGCACACAGCTTAAGGTATCGTTGTAGGCCACAAAGCCGCAGTGCTCACAGGGCATCTGTGTATCAATAGAGAACATCTCGATTTCGTGTCCGCAATTGGGGCAAACTTTTTCAATAATCGTTGGGGTTCTGGGTTTTCCTTGGCAACCTCCCATGGTCATAACGGCCACCTCCTTTATTTGGTAATATGAATATAACACAGCATAACAAATATGTATGTTTGTTTTCAAACATACATAAAAAAAGAGAAAAGGCAGACAACACGGAAAATCCATGTGTCTGCCTTTCTATTATAACCTCACATCTTGGGGGTTTTTGTATTGGGATTAACCAGCAAGCTTTGCCTCTGCCGCCACCAGGACATCATAGTAGTTTACGATGGTGCCCGGGGTGTTGATGTCGCCATTGGGATCAACAACGACCTTGCTGTCCACAAAGTCCTGCTGAACCTGGGTCAGTGCCTCGAAAGCAGCTCTGGCAGCCTGAACATCGGCGGCCTTGGTGGCATCCATGTTCTTGATCTGCTCGATAACTGCGTTAGCGGCCTGCTTATCTTCCTCGGTACCCACCAGAACCGGCTCCAGATCGGACACGACCAGGAACTCATCCAGATATACAGCAGTAGACTCACAGTAGATGGCCACGAAGGTAATGTAATCACCAATGGACATATCTACAGGAATGGCAACCGCTTCTGCACCGTTGGCGGAGAACATAGCCTTGTCCTCTGTCAGTTCCAGCTGGAAGGTCAGGGTGTTCCAGCCATCCTTCAGATCAACAGAAACATTGCCGCCGGCAAAGGTAATCTTCTTGTCCTTAATCGTATAGACAATGGGAGCAGCCTTGTTGTCTGCGGTCAGAGAAAGCGCGGACTGCAGTTCCATGGTGAACTCTGTTTCCTCATCTACGAACAAATCCAGGGAAAGGGTGCCATTCTGCAAATAAGGAATGGAGCGGAAGGCTTGCGCGCCGTTTTTAAGCTTCATGGAATACTTGCCGTCGGATACTTGCTCAGTAGAGCATTCAATCGCGCCGCCCAGTTTGCTCCAGCCCTCAATGGTGGGCAAGCCACCTTCAAAGCCGTCATAAGCGCCCTTGGTCCGTGTCAGCCAGTTATCAAAGTCAGTGACCCGAATCAGCATTCGCTGACGTGAGCCTGTGTCACCCTCCGGCAAATCATGGCAGTTAAATGCCATATACATATCATCGTCACCGGCCTTGGTGAAGCACTGGTTGGTGGCGAAGACATAGGTAAGCCGGTCTGTAACAGCCTCATAAGGTGTCCGGGCCAGCAGGTTCTGGATGTTCCGGAAAATTTCACCGCCATTGGTACTGGTGGCAATGTGCATGGGATTACGGTAGAAATAGGTATTTCCGTTGACGTTGTTACTTGCCCAGCTCAGCATGGTGGCGTTCACGCCGTTCACCTCAAACTGCTGCGCGATGGGCTGGGTGTTGGAGGAATATACGTTGGAAAGCTCCGCCTGAGACATCCAGGTAACACCGTGGTCAAGGGAGTAAGACACAGCGAAGGTCCGTGTATCTTTATGCTGGCAACGCACTTGCAGTACCAGTACGCCGTCGTCGCGTTCTATGACAGTGGATTCGGATACGTCGCCTTCCACTTCGTTTACTTCCTTATAATTAATTCTGGTATCGCTGTACTGCCAGGTTTCACCGGCATCCCGGGAATAGGCCACGCGGACTGTGCCGCCATTATAATGATCACCCCACCAGCTAGCTGCGGAAACCGGCATCAGCAGGTCAACACCGTCGCCGTCCTTGCCGTCATAGGAAGCTTTCACCGTGATACCGTTCCAATAATCGACTGCAGTTAAATTGTAGATACTCTCCTCTATGTCAGTGGGCAGGAAGGGACCGTCACTCCAGGTCAAACCGCCGTCATCCGAGTACATATAGTTCATAACGATCTGTGTAGTTCCATCGGCCCACTCGCCACCGAGTTTATAGTGACCGCCGGCATAGATACGGCCGGAAACTTCATCGAAAATGAAGGTGCAGCTGCCGCGCTTCATGTTCTTAACCGGCGTGCCGCCTTCGGGTGCATTATTCATATAGGGCGCGCGTACGGTCCAGGTAAAGCCGCCATCGGTAGACTGGTACAGCATACCGTCATTAGTGCCGATGATCATGTCCTCTTCCAGCACATTACCTGCGGGGAACTTTGTACCCTTATACAGGCGCAGAGAGTATCTGGGCGCACCCTTTACGTTTAGACTGCTGGCAATTTCACGGGTACCGTAAACGATTTCGTATACACCCTGTTTGTTGGCAAAATTTAAAACAGAAGCATTCTCACTCTGGTAAATGTCCAAAGTCAGGGATTCGCCCTTGGCCAAATTGGGAATCCGGATTACCGCATTGATACCGTCCACATAGTGGTAAAGGGGCTTTCCGTTGGCAGTAATACGCAGACTGTCTGCATTGCCGGTAACGCCCAAATCTGCCAAGGTAACGGTGTAAGCAAAATCACACCAGTTTCTCTCTGAGTTGTTAGTCACGGTGTAGTTGCTCTTAGTGAACTCTGCGCCGTTAGCGCCAACCACATCCTCGTAGCCCGCCCGAATGATCTCGCCGTAGGCATTCTTGAATTCCGCCTCGTTGGCAAGATTAGCAGTATAGTTATCCTTGTCAAGGCCGTCATTGGTCAACAGGGTGTAGTGAACCTTTACATAGCGGGCTTCTGCCTCAAAGCCGTACAGATACCAGTCGGATTCAATCTGAACCAGATTGTATTCCTTGATCTGGGTATACTTGGTATTGTCATCACTGACCCAGAGTGTCACAAACTCCGTACCCAGGAAAGCAACCTCATCGCCATCGGTCAGCTTGACGTAATTGACCTTCTGCTTCTCTCCCAAATCAGCGATGATGCTGTTGTTGGTGGTATTCAGCGTAAACATCTCGGTATAAGGTTCTTCCACACCTACGCCGGTTGCCGGTGCAACGTCATTGCTGATGGTCATGGTTCCCTTGTTGGTGTCCATGCCCAGTACGCGAACCGGGAAGGATTTTTTTGCTCCGCCTGCTTCTGTAGCAGTCAGAATCACAACTACATCTCCGGTTAAGGGACGGGTCACATTGCCAGTTTCATCAATAATACTGGGGGCGGAGCTGGTCCAGGATAGGACCAGGTTTGTATCCGTCTTCTTATCGGTAAGCTTCGCAGGAAGCTTCAGATCCGCAAGAACATATCCGCCGGATACATTTCTGCCAAGAATCTTATCATATGTAAGCAAAGGCATAACCGTAGGTGCGTAGACATCTACAGACAATGTTTGCTTGTCTTCCTTGTATGCGACTGTCACCATGTGACCTTCCTTATTGGTAAGCACGATGGTATTATCATACTTTGCAAGGACCTCGTCCAGACCGGCTGCCCGACAGGCGGCCACGTAGACACTGTACTGGACAGCGGTTATACCGCTTACTTCTGCCGCAAAATTATCGGCAGTATTCGTGGTGACGGCAGTAGAACTACCTTCCAATTGGGGCAGCACTGCTGCTAAACCATCAGTGGGAAATGCGCTCTGCGCGCCAGGCTCCACCGTGCATCCGGCAGCCACGGCCATGACCATAGCGATCAGCAGCAGGGCGGTCAAAATTTGCTTTTTCATATTTTTTCCTCGCTTTCGTCTTTGCTGACAGGTGTGTACGACTACGGCAGACAATTATCCGCCATCATTATACACAGCCATTATACTAAAGCCTATAAAAATAATCAAGTAAAATATTAGCGGTTTTCTAATTTTATGCCAGCGAGCATTGGTTTCCCTGCTACCATTTTTCAGATAGAAAATGCAAATGTCCGGCTCCAAAAGAACCGGACATTTGTAAATTTATGCCTTTTTGATGGTGTTCAGTTTGGCATTTATGGCAAGGAGTCCTTCCTTGGTCATATCCAGGCCAAACATGCCACCTGCCATATTCAGCAACCGCAGTAAGGTAAAGCCACCCAGCATACTCATCATGGCTGCGGAATCAGTGTCAGACTGCTGCATGCCGCCCTGCAGAGGCTTCATCATTTCCATGAACATCACTCTTCCCTCATTGGAAGCAAGAATATCGGTGATCTTGGAATTCAGGGACAGATAGCCCTCAACCTCTGTAATGTCAAACCAGTTCAGCACCGCGCCCTTTTCCTTTAGGCGGTAGGCTTCGTTAAACTCGCTGACCTTGCGAATGACGCTTTCGTCCTTCAAATCACCGGAAACCGCCACCAAATGGGTGGTGCCGACATTGGGCACATCGAAGTAAAAGAAGTGATCTACCGCTTCCTTTACACCCAGGGACACGCCGTTGGCAAACAGCTCCACAGTGGGCTGATTGGAATAAACCGTAACTTTGGTTACGTCTTCCACGCGGTCAATATAGCGCTTACCGCACAGATGGACAAAGGGCTCGTCGCTGAGCCACGCCTTGTAGGCATAGAAAGCATCCTTCTTATACTTCCGGTCAAAGGTCATGAGACCCTTGTGGTTCTGACCATTCTCGCCACCCTCAGCCCGGGCATCTGCGCCGAAGTCAAACATATTCCACACATGGGTAGCCCACAAATATTTCCGGGAGAACAGCTGCTTGATCAGCTCTTCGTGGTAATAGGCCTGGTATTCCTCGGTGTAGTCTCCCTGCATGGGATTGGAGGTGTGCCAGTTCAGTGCTTCGCAGCCATATTCGGAGCAGCCGATGGGAAGATCGGGGTGCTTGGCATGGAACTTGTCAAACCAAGGACCGTTCATGGAGGTTTCACCGCCGTACCAACCGAAGTAGTGGTTGTAGGAAACGGTGTCCGGGATGTTCAGATAGGTGGCATCCATGGAGCACATGGAAACCACAGCCATGGTGGTGAGTCTGGTTTTGTCCATTTCGTGGCAAAGGTCATTCAGAATCCGGTGGTTTTCCAGCAGATCGGGATCTTCCGCGTTCCTCATGGTGATCTCGTTGCTCAAGCCCCAGACCACGATGGAGGGGTGATTATAGTTCTGAATAATCAGCTCCTTCATCTGAGAAACAGTATTTTCCCGGCCACCGGGCATGTGGTTGGAAATGTAGGGAATTTCCGCCCAGACCACCTGACCGTATTCGTCGCACAGATCATAGAAATACTGATCGTGCTGATAGTGAGCAAGACGAATGGTGGTAGCGCCCATCTCACAAATCAGCTCCATATCCTCTTTGTGATGCTCGGGAAGCAGGGCGTTGCCGATGCCCCAGCGGTCCTGATGACGGGATACGCCCCGGAGGGGATATTCTTCGCCGTTGAGGATAAAGCCGTTTTCCGGGTCAATACGGTAGCTGCGGCAGCCGAACCGGGAAGATACGGTGTCAATGGCGGTGTCACCCTCCAACAGCTGGGCGGTGGCGGTGTAAAGGTAGGGATCTTTCCGGCCGTGCCACTTGTGAACATTTTCCAGCAGGAAGCTTACGGTGGTGTCGGCAGAGGTGGTTTCTGCTACCACATTGCCCTCCCGGTCAGAGAGAGTGTAATGTACCTGATGACCCATGGCAGCATCGGTCACGTAAACCTTGACTTCCACATTGGCATTATCACCGTCCATCACGGGGGTGATTTGAATGCCGGGGCCGCCGAAACAATCCAGATCAAAGTGGGGTTTAGGAACGGAAATGATGTTGACATCCCGGTAAAGACCGCCATAGAAAGTAAAATCGGCCACCTGAGGATACACGTTTTGGTTGGGAGCATTGTCTACTGCAATTACCAGCAGATTTTCCTGCTCCAGGGAATCGGAAAGATTAACCCGCCAGGTGGAGTAGCCGCCGTCGTGATGGGCCAGGTGCTTTCCGTTTAGGTAGACATCGGCGGAAGAGTTGGCACCTTTGATTTCCAGATAATGGCAATCTCCCTCCGGGAGGTCTGTCTTGCAGAGGGTTTTGGCGTAGTAAGCCGTGCCCCGGAAATAGTCATTTCCACCATCCTGACCGTCGATGGCGTTGAAGCTGTGGGGAAGGTTAACAAATTCCCACTTGGGGTCGATGGCTGTGGGAATTTGTGTGGCCTGTTTGGAAAAAGACCACTTGTAATTGATGTTTGTGAGCTGTCGCAAAATAGTAATCCTCCTTATGTTTAATGGGGGTTATTCATGATGTTCATGCTTTGTTTTCAGAGCTAAAATGTTCTGCTCCACCTGTTTTTTGTGAAGGGGATACCAGAACCAAAGCACCACCGCCAGGGCGGCAAAGCCCACAGCAGGCACTAAGGTGGAAATGTTGAAAATGCCTTCTTTTACAGATTGCGTCTGACTGACACCCTGCTCCAGAGCCTGTGTATTGTAGCCGATGAACTCCAAAAGGAATCCGGAAAGACCGGCAGCGGCAGCCTGCCCAAGCTTTCTGGCAAAGGAGTAAAGGGCGTATACAGAGCCATCCTCCCGAATACCGTTTTTCAGCTCGGAGTAGTCGATCACATCGGTAATCAGCGCCCAGGATACCATGGAGAAAATACCCAGACCCAGCCAGTTCAGACCTTGCAGGCCAATATAGACCCAGGGATTCTGGGGGCGCAGAAGGAAGGTGATCAGGCAGACGGCAGCAGCAAACAGATTGGAAACCACGGAAACCTCCGCTTTTCCAAATTTGGATGCCAGGGGCTTGGAAATTACGGATGCTACCAACATACCCGCCATCATCATAATGGTAGAAAGACCTTGCAGGTCAGCATTGTTGTAATAATCGGGGAAAATATAGGAGGCCATATTCTGCATGGTCAGCTGAGCCAGCAGCATCATAACAGAGGCGACGATGATGGACAGCAGCGCCCGGTTTTTCAGGGCGTTTTTCAGCATGTTCTTTACAGAATTATTTTTCTTAATCTTGGGGTCTTCCTTGGGTACTACCCGTTCCGTGATCAGGAAGTAGCACAGCAGGTAGCAGACGATCGCCAGCACGGAGAATACGCCGGCAATGAGCGTAACTTTGCTGCCAACCAGAACGTCCTGGGTTTCTCCGCTGGGCAGCAGCTTCTTTTCAAAAGCGAACATAGGCAGACCAATGCCGATGATGGCGCCGGCCAACATACCTCCCATGGTACGGAAGGTGGAAAGACTTTGCCGGTCACCGGCATTGGGGGAAATGGCAGAGGCCATGGAGCCGTAGGGGATATTGATAGAGGTGTAAAATACAGAGCCCCAAAGCAAATAGGTGATGACAAAATAGGCGGTTTTAAAGCCTAAGGACATGCCTGCAAGTCCGCTTTGATACATAAAGAAGGATGCGGCGGCTACGGGAATGCACATCCGCAGAATCCAGGGTTTGAATTTTCCGGCAGCGGTGACACGGGAGCGGTCGCAGATTCTTCCCATAGTGACGTCGGTCACCGCATCCAAAAAACGGGCCAGCATCATTACAAGGCCTACCACACCGGCGCTGATGCCCATAACGTCGGTGTAAAATTTCATTAAAATGCTGGTGGACAGAATAAAGGTAAAATCGTTGCCGAAATCACCGAATAGATAGCCCAGCTTGTCCCGCAGGCCAAAGGGCTTTGCTTGTTTTTGATTCATAGTGTTCTCCTGGTTACTGATTTGCACGGCGCGAAAGATACCGCACGCCGGGATGGGTGTGCGGATTTCTGCTATTATAATATACCAAAAATAAATTTTTTTCAATGGAATTTTTTGCATAAATCTGGGTTTTACATATTGTTCATGAAAAATGAGGCAGAAAAAGTTGAAAAAATCTACAGAAAAAAGAAACAGGAATTATCTTTTCTTATTTTAGAGATAGCGGTTGATTTTTCCTGCGGATTCGTTATAATAGATATGAAAATACGCTGGGTGTCATTCCTGCTGAGAGGCAATGCTTTGATTTACTCATGATTTTGAGAGAAGGAGAAGTTTACATGATTATTACACAAAAGAAACCTATCGACGAAGTAATGGCCTTGGTAGCCGATGCCAAGACCGTGGCCATCGTCGGCTGCGGCAGCTGCGCAACCGCCTGCCAGACTGGTGGTGAGGCTCAGATCGCAGAGCTGACTTCTGTGCTGGAGCAGGCCGGCAAGAAGGTAGTTGCCACAACCATTTGTGACTACTGCTGCATGAACCTGGGCGTAAAGACCAAGATGAAGGCAATCAACGCTGCCAATCCCGACTGCGTAGTTTGTATGTCCTGCGGCGACGGCGTGCAGTGCGTTGCGAAGAATGCAAACGACAAGCCCGTTTACCCCTCCAACAACACCATGTACCTTGGCGAAGCCGTCAAGTTTGGCGTTTGGGAAGAGGCCTGCCGCTTCTGCGGTGAGTGCGTTCTGGGTCAGACCGGCGCAATTTGCCCCATCACTCAGTGCGCAAAGAGCCTGGTCAACGGTCCCTGCGGCGGCCAGAAGAACGGCAAGTGCGAGGTCAATCCCGAGAATGACTGCGCATGGATCAAAATTTACAACCGTCTGGAGGCTACCGGCCAGCTGGATAAACTGACCAAGCGCCGTGAGGACAAGGGCTACGGCGACTTTGCCTATCCCAGAACCATTAGCTTGAGGGGGAAGAAATAATGAGTATGTTGAAAGATGCGCTGGAATCCGGCAAGTTTGGTGTTACCGCCGAAATGGCGCCTCCCAAGGGTTATGATTTTTCCGAGCAGATGGAAGCTGCCGAGCTGCTCAATGGCAAGGTTCACGGTGTCAATGTCACCGATATGCAGTCTGCCAGCCTGAAGGCCACCGGCCTGGGTCTGTGCATTAAGCTGAAGCAGGCAGGTGTTGAGCCCATTTTGCAGATGACCGGTCGTGACCGCAACCGTATGGCTATCATGGGCGATATTCTGGCAGCTGCCAGCTTCGGTATCGATACCATGCTGGCCCTCACCGGCGACCACCCTGTGGTGGGCGACTGCCGGGATGCCAAGCCTGTGTACGATCTGGACTCTGTGGGCATTCTGAAGATGCTGAGCCAGATGGAAGAGACCGGCTGCGACTGCGGCGGTAATGAGCTCGCTGGCGGCGCACCCAAGTTCTACAAGGGCGCTTCCGTTACCCCTGTGTACGAGCCCATGTTCCTGCAGATCAACAAGCTGCGCCAGAAGGTGGAAGCCGGCGCAATGTACGTACAGACTCAGGGTATTTTTGATCTGGATGTGTTCAAGCGCTTCCTGGAAGCTGTGGATAAGGCTGGAATCAAGACACATATCATGGCAGGCATCATTCCTCTGAAGTCTGCCGGTATGGCTAAGTACATGAATGAAAACGTTCCCGGCATTGACGTGCCTCAGGATATGATCGACCGCCTGGCCGCTGCTGCCGCAGAGGGTAAGGAGAAGGGCGTCAAGGGTCTGCCTGCTCAGCTGGGTATCGAAATGGCTGCCGAGATGGTCGCCAAGATCAAGGATGAGAAGCTTTGCGACGGTGTCCATATCATGGCCATCGGTGCAGAGAAGAACGTTCCCACCATTCTGGAAAAGGCCGGAATTGCAATCTAAAAAGCAAGAGGGGTCTCCTGCAGGAGACCCCTTTTTACTTGCAAAATGCCGCCCGGTGGATTATAATAGTATTAGAATCAGCAGGAGGCGCAACCGAGAATGAAATTGTGGCAGCATTTTAAAACCATTACCCGACACCGCTTGATCGTGATGGCAGGTTGCTTTCGGGTAGGCCTATATTGGCAGGGGCTTATTCATGACCTGTCCAAGTATTCTCCCACAGAATTTCTGGTGGGAGCAAAGTACTATCAAGGCACCCGCAGCCCCAACGCAGCAGAGCGGGAGAAGAAAGGCTACTCCGAAGCATGGATGCATCACAAGGGCCGCAACCGGCATCATTATGAATATTGGACAGATATGAATATGGAAAAGCGGGTGTATGAATCTGTGCCCATGCCGAGAAAGTATCTGGTGGAGCAGATTATGGATCGCCGGGCTGCCTGCATGGTGTATCAAGGGGATGCGTATACAGACGGTTCTGCTCTGGCATACTTTATGAAGAGCCGGGAGCGGGAACTGATGCATCCGAAGAACCGTCGGGAACTGGAATTTTTGCTGACCATGCTGAGCGAAAAAGGGGAGAAGGAAACATTCCGGTATTTGCGCCGGGAAGTTTTGAAGAACCGGCCCTTCCCCTGGGAAGAAAATATAGCCGAATAAAATGCCATTATGAGGGCATCCTATCCACAGTTCCAAAAAATAAGAAATACAGGAAAAAACTTCTTGACATTTTTGGACGGATGGGTATAATAATATCCGTGCCTGTGATAGAGGATTTGTGTAACGGTAGCACACCGGACTCTGACTCCGTTTGCGGGGGTTCGAATCCCTCATCCTCTGCCAGAAAGAAGCGAACCCCTTTTGGTGTTCGCTTCTTCCTTTTGCAGATTCGAGGGATTCGAACCCATCCAAATGCAACAGTCCGGTGGACTGTTGCTTGCCGACGGTCTCGACGGCGGCAACACATAAATGAAATCGAATCCCTCATCCTCTGTTAAAATATTGAAAAGTTTACATTT
>JAZOUU010000007.1:0-42566 GCA_045658365.1 Faecousia sp.
GCGCCCACAGTCAGGATGGTGATATCCTTACCGTCGCGAACCTTGTTGGTATCGCCGATCTCGATCTCATAACGCTCAGCAGGCACGCCGCCCTCATGGAACTGCTCGCCCACGTCGTAAATTCTCTGGCTCTCGAAGAAGACCACAGGGTCAGTGCCCTTCAGAGCAGTCTCCATCAAGCCCTTGGCTTCCCAGGGAGTTGCGGGGAACACGACCTTCAAACCGGGGATGTGAGCGCACAGCGCGGTCCAGTCCTGAGAGTGCTGAGCGCCGTACTTGGAGCCCACGGAAACCCGAAGAACCAGGGGCATCTTCAGAATGCCAGCAGACATAGCCTGCCACTTGGACATCTGGTTGAAGATCTCGTCACCGGCGCAGCCGATGAAGTCCGCGTACATCAGTTCCACCAGAGCGCGGCCACCGGACAGTGCGTAACCGACAGCAGTACCGACGATAGCGCCTTCTGCCAGGTTGGAGTTGAACAGTCTGCAGTGAGGCAGAGCGTCCATCATGCCGCGGTAAACCGCGAATGCGCCGCCCCAGTCACGGCAGTCTTCGCCGTAGGCGATCAAGGTGGGATCTTCATAGAAGCGGTCCCAGATAACCTCGGAAATACCGTCACGCAGGTTGTACAGCTTCATCTTGGAGACGGGCTTGCCATCAGCACCGATGGGAGCGCGCTCCTTGGCCTTGATCTTCTTGTAGCCCTCAGCCTCTTCCTTGGGGACAGTGAACTCGGGTTCGCGATCCAGCATCTTGTCCACCTTCTGGTTGGAGAACATCAGGCGCTCCACGACTGCGGGATCCTTCTTGAAGTCGCAGTAGGGGCTGAACTCGGGATCAGCAGCGAACTTGCAGATCATGGTCATACGCTCGGAAGTTTCCTTCAGGATAGCGTCGACCTCTTCCTGGGTGCAGACACCGGCCTCCACCAGAGAAGCAGGATAAGTGATGATGGGGTCAACTTCCTTCCAGGCATCCATTTCTTCCTTGGTGCGGTATGCATTCTGGTCGGAAACGGAGTGGCCGGAGAAACGGTAAGTAACGGTTTCCAGCATGACAGGGCCCTGGCCATTGCGCAGCAGCTCCAGCTTGCGCTCCATGGCATCGATCACTGCCAGAGGATTGTAGCCATCCACAGTCTCAGCATGGAACTGGGTGGGGCTGACACCGGAAGCGATCCGGGACATGTTGCCCTGGCCCATGGTCTCGCCGCGGGTCTGGTCGCCCATACCGTAGGAGTTGTTGAAGATGTTGTACAGGATGGGCATGCCGTCCTTGTGGCTCTCCCACAGAGTCTTGTACTGATCCATGGCGGAGAAGTTCAGAGCTTCCCAAACAGGACCGCGGGACATCGCAGCGTCGCCTACGTTGCAGACGACGATACCCTTCTTGTCGTTGACCTTCTTGAAGAGGGCTGCGCCGGTGGAAATCGTGCCGGAGCCGCCAACGATGGCGTTGTTGGGGTAAATGCCGAAGGGCAGGAAGAATGCGTGCATAGAGCCGCCCATACCCATGTGGAAGCCAGTCTCACGGGCGAAAATTTCAGCCAGTGTGCCGTACAGGATGAAGCGGATAGCCAGTTCCTTAACGTCCTTGGTCTCGCCCATCTTCTGGGTAGCCTTCAGGCACTTGCCTTCCAGGAAGTTTTCCATAACAGCCATCAGCTGCTCGTCACTCATCTTGTTGATGGTGCTGAGGGCCTTGGCCAGGATCTCGGAGTGAGATCTGTGAGAGCCGAAAGCAAAGTCATTCTCGTCCAGCAGGTAAGCCTGGCCGACACAGGCAGCTTCCTGACCGGTGGACAGGTGGGCAGGGCCGGGATAGGTGTGGTCAATGCCGTTGTAGCTGCCCTGGGTCTTAATGAGGTTCAGCATGGTTTCGAACTCACGCAGAACGGTCATGTCCCGGAAGATGCGAACCAGGTCTTCCTTGGTGTACTTACCGGAATCCAGCTCTTCCTTAACGGTCTTGTTGTACTGGTTGACAGGAATGTCATTGAAGGTCACCTTACCGGGTGCTCTGACCACGGAAGGATCGACAAATAAACTCTTAGGCATATTGTATTTCCTCCTTCTTACTTAGCAAGCAGCGTGGTGAAAGCTTCCAGGTTCTTGCCCAGTTCCTGCTGGAACTTAGCAGCGGGAGTGCCGTCAACAGCGCGATGGTCATAGGTCAGGCTCAGGCCCATGGCAGGATAGATCTGAATGGAGCCGTCAGCGCCCTTGCGAACCCGGTCGATGGTGCCGCAAACGCCCAGGATGCCGGTCTGGGGAGGATTGATAACGGGAGTAAAGCTCTCCACGCCCATGTTGCCCAGATTAGAAACGGTGAAGCTGCCGCCGGACAGCTTGTCGGGGTTGATGTTGCCCTCACGGCACTCGGCAGCCAGTTCCTTAACAGCCTTGGAGATCTCCAGCAGGCTCATCTCGTCAGCATGGAAAATGGTGGGAACCATCAGACCACGGGGGGTATCCACGGCAACGCCCAGGTTGACATGGTTGAACTTGCGGATGGAGTTGTCATCCAGCATGTTGGCGTTCAGATCGGGGTAATTCTTCACAGTCCGGGAAACAGCATACAGAATGATATCGCCCAGAGTGATGCCCGCGTAATCGCCGCCGGCAGCCTTTAAGGTCTTGCGGTAGTTCAAAATCGCAGTAGCATCGAAGGAAGTAGTGTGGGTCAGCTGAGCCATGGTGTGCAGGCTGGTGGTCATGGACTTGGAAATGGCGCGACGGATGCCGCTGAACTTCACATCCTCATACTCGGGACCGTCGGAAACAACAGCCTTTGCAGCAGCAGGAACGCCCTCAGCGATGAGCTTCTGTACGTCACGCTCAATAATACGGCCATTGGGGCCGGTACCGGTGGCCTGGGATGCGTCAACACCGTGTGCCTTTGCCAGCTTAGCAGCTCTGGGAGATACGGGAGCGCCCTCCACAGCAACAGCAACAACCTCGGCAGCGGCAGCGGGAGCAGCCTCTACGGCAGCAACAGCTTCCACGACCATGGGAGCAGCGCCGGGCTTCAGGCAGTCCGTGGGCTCGCCCTTAGGACCAACAGCGCAGACATTTTCCATGCAGGGCACTTCCTCGCCCTCTTCGAAGAAGATGGCCAGCAGCTCGCCTTCGGCAGTGGACTCGCACTCGAAGGAAGCCTTGTCGGTTTCGTAAGTAAACAGGATATCGCCGATCTTAACCTCATCGCCCACCTGCTTCAGCCACTCGCCAATGATGCAGCTTTCCACGGTGATGCCGGCCTTGGGCATGATGACAGCCTGGGCCTTAGTGTTGCAGGCCACGGCAGCCGGCGCGGCTGCAGCGGGAGCTGCTGCGGCTGCTGCAGGAGCAGCAGGAGCATCGGCGGCGCTGCCGCCTCTCAAAGAGGAGCAATCCTCACCCTTAGTGCCAATGGCGCAGACATTAACAAGGCAAGGGACCTCATCACCCTCGCCAAAGAAAATATCCAGCAGTTCGCCCTCAGCAGTAGATTCACATTCAAAGCTGGCCTTGTCGGTTTCGTAGGTAAACAGAACGTCGCCCATTTTGACCTGGTCGCCCACCTGCTTCAGCCACTCGCCGATAATGCAGCTTTCCACGGTAATGCCCGCTTTGGGCATAATTACTGCGGTTGCCATAAAATTTCCTCCTTATGTAAATGTTATTACATGTTATTTATAACATTTTATAACACTTTCGTCAATAGGGATTTTCGCGAATTCAAAAAAAGGGGGCGCTCTTTAAGCGCTCCCCTCTCCACATTATAAAACTACCGTTCCGGCAGACTCTGCAGCGCGACGAATCGCCTCGGGAGCCTCACCGTCAGAGATCAGATAATCCACGTCCGCAAACTCCGCGAAGGTATAGGGCATCAGCCGGCTAAATTTCGTCCGGTCGCACATCATAACAGAGCATCTTGCCTTTTGAATGACAGTGCGCTTTACCACCATGTCACTTTCCGTGCCGCAGGTGAAGCCCGCCTCAGCGCTGCAGCCGGAAACGCCGATGAATGCCAAGTCAATATTGATTCTGCTCAGCATGTCCACAGTATTTTGCCCGGACAGCGCCATGTTTTTCCGGTTGATATGGCCACAGCAAAGGGTAATATTTGGATTTTGCAGCCGGCAAAGCTCAATGCCAATGTTAGGGCCCGTGGTAAAGATATGCAGATCAATATCCGGCATACATCTTGCCAGCATAAGATTCGTTGTACTGGCATCCAGAAACAGCGTACTTCCGGGCTGAATGAGCGGCAACGCCTTCTGCGCAATTTCTCTCTTGCCGGAATTACTTTCCTGCAACCGCACATCAAAGCCCAGATCGCCGGAGTGATGTACCAGTCTAGCACCGCCCCGAACCTTCACTATGATCCCCCGCTCCGCCAATGCATCCAGATCCCGGTGAATGGTCATCAGTGAAATATCCGGGTAGTTCGCCTGTAGCTGCTTAATGGTTACCACATTGTTTTTTTCGATATATTCCCTAATCTGTTCCTGTCGAATACTGTTCATAATGTTCTCCAAATGTTAAAACAAGTATTTTATAACAGGAATATAACATATCCGTTTCCAGTTGTCAACAATCCTTCCAATTTTTAGTAAGATAGGACTTCCCCGCTCTGTTTGCAAACTTAAAATAAGAGCAGGCAATCACCAAAATACCAGCAGCAAAATCAACAGAAATCCGAAGTTGAAAGCAGAAAACAGACCGATATAGCCATATGTTCCCTTAGGATTGTGCTTTGTGTACTCCCGGAAGGTAATGAGACTTGCAAGCGATGCGATCAACGTTCCCGCGCCGCCAATATTCACACCGATCAGAAGATCACGATAATTCTCGGTGAACTGGGACAGCAAAATTGCTGACGGCACATTGCTGATGACCTGGCAGGAAGCCACGCTGAACACCAGCGTGTTTCGCTCCAGCAAACCGGATAACAAATTTCTCACTGCCTCAATCCGCGCCATATTTCCGGCAAAGATGAAGAAAAACACAAAAGTAAAAAGCAGCGGATAATCCACCTTTTTCAGCGCGTCCCGATCCATAAAAAACAGGACACTAGGAATCAGCACAAGGCCAATCCAGTATGGGATTCCCCGAAATACAATAGCTATGGACAGCGCAAACAGCGCGATATAAATCGCCGCCCTGCCCTTCGGCACATTGATTTCTTCACCGGATACTTCGAGGGGCTCCGATTTCACAAATAAGCAGCACACGGTAATTAAAACAATGGCAATGAGGAACGGCGGAGCCATGATCTGTACAAATTCCCCATTAGGGATCTGGAATTTTGAATACAGATATAAATTCTGGGGATTTCCAAAAGGCGTCAGCATGCCCCCCAGATTTGCGGCAATGTTCTGCATAATAAAGGTAAACGCCATATACCTACCTTTGCCGGTGGTGGAAAGCACCAGATATCCCAAAGGCAGAAAAGTAAGCAGCGCCATATCGTTGGCAATAAGCATCGACCCAATAAAGGTAATATACACCAGTGCCAGGATACTGACACGGGTTGTTTTGCAGTACATTACAATTCTTCTGGCCAGAGCATAAAAAAAGTTAATATTTCGCAGCGCGCACACCACCGCTAGGGTACAGAACAGGCAAACCAGCGTCTTTACATCAAAATACCCGAGATAAGCTTCGTCCACCGGTACAATTATGCCGGTAATCACAGCGGCAAAAAGCGCCACAAACATAACCGCATTCTTTTTGATAAAGGTAATCAGTTTCAGCACCCGGAGCATCTCCTTATATCTTTTTAGGGTGTAAAATTAGCCGTAAAAAGAACCACAGGGCGAAACCCTGTGGTTCTTAAAAAGCCTTAGATAATGCTCAGGGAAAGTGTCAGCAGAACCCAAACCAGAGCAATCCACTTGGTAGCAGAAGCCAGAACCTTATCCAGATTGCCGTATTTGCTCTTGCTCAGGTAGGTATCGCTCTTACCGGCCAAAGCACCCAGGCCATCTTCCTTACCGGACTGGAACAGCACAACCAGAATCAGGGCCACGCTGGCAATCACTTCAAGGATAGTAATAATAATCTTTAGTACTTCCATTTCTAAACCTCCCTCCAAGGGTATGTTCCATAATCTTTGCTATTATAGCACATGCTTCACAGAAAAGCAAGTGCGAATTGCCAATTATTTTGTCACCCAGTTGCCGGTGGCCAGGCAGTTCAGATAAGCCTCGATAAAGGGATCCAGCGCCCCATCCATCACACCGTTGACATTGGACGTTTCGCAGCCGGTACGGGTATCCTTTACCAAAGTATAGGGCATAAACACATAATTGCGAATCTGGCTGCCCCATTCAATTTTCTGCTGCACACCCTTGATATCGGAAATCTTGTCCAGATGCTCCCGTTCCTTGATCTCCACCAGCTTGGACCGCAGCATACGAAGACAGGTCTCCTTGTTCTGGAATTGACTCCGTTCCGTCTGACAGGAAACCACAATACCTGTAGGCTTATGGATCAAGCGAACCGCAGAGGATGTCTTATTGATATGCTGACCGCCTGCACCGGAGGAGCGGAACACCTGCATTTCATAATCTTCCGGACGGATCTCCACGTCCTGAGAATCGTCCTGAATGTCGGGAATCACTTCGATGGCAGCAAAGGAAGTCTGACGACGGGCGTTGGCGTCAAAGGGCGACACCCGAACCAGACGGTGAACGCCGTTCTCCCCTTTCAGGAAACCGTAAGCGTTCACACCCTCAATGAGAATATCCGCAGATTTCAGGCCTGCTTCATCGCCCTCCAGGTAGTCGAGAATCTTGTAGGTAAAGCCGTGGCGCTCCGCCCAGCGGGTATACATCCGGTAGAGCATCTGGCACCAGTCCTGTGCCTCCGTACCACCTGCGCCGGCATGGAAGCTCATGAGGGCATTGTTGCTGTCATAATTACCGGTCAGCAAAGTCTCCAGGCGGCAGGACTCCATCTCCTCTTCCAGGATTTGGAACCCCTCCTTCAGCTCGGGCAGCATAGAGTCATCGTCTTCTTCCTGGGCCATTTCGCAAATGGTGATCATATCCTCCCAGGAACTGACCATTTTCTGATACCGCTCAATTTTATTTTCCGCGTGGCGGGTCTTCATAACAATCTGCTGACTCTTTTCCGGATCGTCCCAGAAACCCGGTGCCTCCTGCATGGCATGCAGACGCTCCAGCTCGTTGCGCAGCCCCTCCAGATTCAGAGAATCCGCCAGACCGTCCAGCGTCACTTTTGCATCATTCAATTTCTGCTTATAGCTATCGAACTCTATATTCATAGTGGCTCTCTCATTTCCTAATAATGTGAATTTCTGCAATATTATATCCGAATTCTGCATTTCTGTAAAGTAGAAAACATAAAAAACCTTAAAAAAAGAGAATCTCCGGGCCTTCGCCCGAAGATCCTTATCGCTGACTGGCCTGATATTCCTCTTCTGCGAAGATCAGGTCGTCTAAATCCACTATATTATTATCCTGTGCATCACTCATTTGCACGCCTCCTCAAAATCTTTTCTTGATAATATATGCGAGAAGCTATAAAAAAGCAACCGGATTTTGTTGGATACGCAGGAAACCAATTACAAAGCATTGAACATGAATGCGTCAAAATTAACTTGCTATTTTTATGAGATTGTAGTATACTTTCTCCAATGTAAGCCCCCGTAGCTCACCTGGATAGAGCGTGCGCCTCCTAAGAATCAGAAGAAGTTATTCCATTTAGGTCAATTTCATAGATATGCCCCCGTAGCTCACCTGGATAGAGCGCGCGCCTCCTAAGCGCGAGGTAGTGAGTCCGAGTCTCGCCGGGGGTGCCAAACACCGTGATTTCACCGTAAATCACGGTGTTTTCATAACTATTGGTCCCATTATTAAATTGTTATCTCTTGTCCATTTGGCAGCCCCAGCTCTTACGAGCTGCCAAATGGATTCGAACACTTTTTAAGATTTTTGCTAACAAAATCGCATTTTTGCTAACAGACGGTTTTGAACGGTTTGGAATTATCCGGACACATTTGCATTCGCAAGCCCGTTAAGGAGGGTCAACAGTGCCGGATTTTGCTGCAGCTGAACAAGCAGCTGCACGATGTCCATACCAGGCTGCTGCACGGTTTGCGTACGGAATGACTGCTCCAACCCACGCAGATCGGCTCTTGCATAGAAGCCTGCCTCAAAGCGCTGAGCATTGACCTTGCGGTCCTCATCCAGGATATGGGCATAGACCTCAGTTACCATGTCAGGCTGTGCGTGGCCCGTATCGCCCTGTGTTGCTTTGATGTCTCCGTGATTCAGCTTCAGCTTATAAGTCGTGCTGGAGTGCCTGAGAGAGTGAAAAACCACATCCGGAAGGTCTGCGTTCCTTTTCAGTCGGTTAAAAGCATTACCGATCACCCGATCCTCGCAGGGACGACCGTTATCCAGAGTTAGCACCAGATTGTAATCGTAATAGGCATCCCCTAAGTAAGCCTTTGCCTTGTCCTGGCTTTCCTTCCAGGCTCTCAGCAGCTTGGCAAGGGTCACCGGGATCCACACCTTACGGATACTGGATTCCGTCTTCGGTTTCTTCAGTACCAGCCGGGTCTTGGATTTTCCGGAAACAATAGCCGGGAATGTGAAGAATATGTCATTCCCACCCAAAGCATTCACAGCACCTTCATCCACACGGGCCAATACCTTCTCCACCTTGAGATAGGCATTGCCATTCATGATCGCTGCATCAGAGATATCCAGGCAGTCCCATGTAAGTCCACAGATCTCACCAAAGCGGAGAGAACAAGCAAAGGCAAGATGGATTGCTAAGTACAACCGATCGTCCTCACAGGCATCCAGTGCCCTGCGAATGGTCTCCGCATCCCAAATCGCCCGCTTCTTCTGCTCTCGTTTAGGAAGAGTAGCGCCAATAAAAGGATTTCTTCCGACCATACCCCAACGGATTGCCTGCCCGAAGGCACAGCGCATCAGCTTGCAGATCTTCTCGATGGTGCAGGGTGTTACAAACTCCGTTTTGGCCCTTCTTCCGTTGCAATCCACCGCTTTGGTTTTCTGCAGCGTGGCGATAAACTTGTCCACCACGCGGGCATCCACATCCTGGACGTTTACCTCTCCCAAAACAGGATTGATATAATTCCGGATCAGGCCTGTATTGGAGGTGTACATCGACAAGCCCCACTTCCGTTTGCCATACATATCCACAAAATCAATGAGAAAATCTTTGATCTTGATGCTGGCCGGTGGAATAAATGTACCGGTGTCGATTTCATGCTCGACCTCGCTTTTACGCTTTTGGGCTTCCTTCTTGGTCTTAAACGACTCCCATTTTTGCTGGGAATTACCGTTCGCGTCATCATAGCGAAAAACTACATAAAAATTTTTTCCTCGCTTAACAATTGTCGCCATAACATTACTCCTTTACATGATTAGTTACCTCGACCGTCTAACCATGCATCGAAGGGTTCCTTGGGAATCCGGATCAAACTACCGACACGGATCACAGGGAAATATTCCTTCTTAATAAGCTCGTATGCGCCGGTACGGCTGATCCGCGCTAATTTCGCGATCTCCTCTACCGTGTATACCCGCTCATTCGCGACATTGCCTTCCTGCAACTTACTCATAAAAACTCCTTTCTTCGGGTAAGCCACAGGTACATTTATATTATAACATACCGTTCGACTCCCCGAAACTAAATTCTTTGTAAACTTTTTTCTTCATGGTATGATTTCTCTTTCAACTAGGATAAATATTCAATGAACTTGCCTATGGTTCTATTGTTTTTCCTAAAATTCATCACCTCGACAATTACGCAGCACTAATAATCGAATACAAAAACGCAGCAAGTCTTAACAGAACCTGCTGCGGAGAAATCACTGTATTCACCTGTTTTTGATTCGCGCCGAATCGACAAAAGGCATCTGTGTATCTAATAATATCGATCCGTTTTTCCGGGTATCAAACAGGGCCACTGCTTTGTCTGTAATACCATCCTATCACAGATTTTCCCGGATGTCATCGGCAAAGACCTGCCAATTTATTTTCACCTTTTTGCCAAAGTTCTGCCAAAGTTCTGCCAAATTATTTTACCATTTTTGCCACTAAAACAAGGACCGGGAGGATGGCTACAAGCTTTGCCTGCACGTCTGCAAACATCACTTCGGCGTAGCCAGCACTCCCGGCAATCGATTCGAAGACCTTCACCGATTAAGGACCGCTACTCCCTCTTTCACGGATCCGTACCGTTCCACTGTCACCCGACAGTGTCAAACGGTGGGCGCACTTCCACCGAGACGGTAGCCTGGGTGCTTGATCTTGCCTTAATGATATTATAGCACAGATGTTCGACAAAGTCAATTTAACTCCCGTTTTCAAATGAGTCTGGGAGATAAATTTCAAAAATTTTTTGATATTCTTTTGTCAAGTTACATAGGTTACCCCTCTACATATAAAGGAGTCATATAAAACAGAAAATTCTATCAATTTACAAAATTATTTTGAAAATTTTCATTTCATCGTGTGATCGCTCCTTCTACCTATAAACATGCATTCAAAACAGTGATTTGTTCCAATCTGAGAAAATTTTTTCGAAATTTCCTCTCCTACCCTTAAAGATGCTTTCAAAAACGCGTTTTGTTTCAATTCAGTGAATTATTTACAAAAAATTCACAGTTACCCTATCCTTTTTCCCTTTTATCTATAAGAAGCCTTTTAAAACAGCAAATCTGCCACTTTCGTAAAATTTCTTTTAAAATGCCCCTCTACTATATAAAAAGGGTTTGAAATCACAAAATCTGTCACTTTTCAAAAAATAATCATAATTTATTAAGTGGCAGATAGTACGCAAGATAATACGCAAGTTAGGGATGTGTTTTATGGAAGCATCCCATATCTATTTTCTATTTCTATCTTTATTACACGATTGAGCCCCTCAATTTGCAACTATATTTGAAAAATATTAGTAATAATTTTCAAATATAATATTGTTATCGTTCTCATGCATATCGACATGCAAACGCAAAAAAGAGGTTTCGCATCAAAATGTATGCGAAACCTCTTTTCAAGAACGGAACTATGCGCCTATTCAAGATTTTATTACTTTCTTCTTGGGCTGCGGAAAATCTGTATCTCACTTTGCTCTGAGATAGAAACCGTCACGATTATTTACAATTCTCCTCATAGGACTTGATAACAAAGCAGTTGTCGATACCATAGTAAGCAAAACACGCAATTGCATGACGGTCGATTCGCTCTCCGCAAACCAAAATGGGAACCGCAGGCGGGCAGCCTACTGTGGGGACAGCCAAAATACGTCCCAGGCATTGCTCCACCGGAAGCAACTCCGAACAGGCAAGTGCAGCTTCCCGGATCGTCAGTACCTGCTCTCCGGGAGCAAAGGCAGGACTCACTTCTTTGATCGGTGGCTGAGGCGGGATCCGGCAGAGCGCCTGCTCAAGCTGCGACAGAGTTTCTCCGTCTGTTTCGGCAGACAGCATCAGCACAAGATAATCCGGATCTGCAAATTCCGGCTCGATTTTCAGCTGGCGCAGAAGTTCTGCCAACTGATTTCCCGTATATCCATAGGGCTTGGCTTGGATGGTCAGCTTTAACGCTTCACTTCCATACAACGAGTATCCTCGTTGACAAAGCCTACCTTTGAAAGCCTCCAGTTGGGGAATCAGCATCCGTAACTTCTCAGGATAGTTATCCAGGTATTGATTTGCAGCATCCAGCGATTGCAAAATTAGATAAGACGGACTGGTGGACCCAAACAGCATCAAAGCATTCCGCGCCTGTTCTCCCACCGCCGTATCCATCCCGGCAGACAGATGCAGATAAGCACCACCGGTAAGCACCGGCAAGGTCTTGTGGGCAGAGTCGCAGCAAATATCCGCGCCCAGATCAATCGGATGCATCGACTGGGGGAGAAACCTCAGGTATGCACCATGGGCATTATCCACAGCCATCAGGACACCATGGCGGTGGCATACTTCCGCGATGCTACGGATATCCGCAACCATTCCCAGATAATCCGGACTGGTCAAGTAAACGGCCACAGGTTTCTCCTGCGCGTTTTGCAGATATTCTTCCAGCTCCTCAGGTGTCAGGTCACAGGAAAGGTAGTTGACAGGATTACTGGGATACAACCATCTGACATCTACATCCAACAATGCAGCGGCAGTTAGAAATGCTTTATGGGCATTCCTCCCCGCAGCAACCAGAGGTTTCCTTCCTTGCTCTTTGGCATAGAGTGATAGCAAATACAGCATCGCCCGGATACACTGGGAGGAACCTTCCGTAGAATAAAAGGTCCTGCACCCAAACAGAGCGCTTGCGTTGGCTTCGCTTTTGGCGATAATACCTTCTGCCTCGTACAAGCTGTCTGCTCCCTGAATCTCCGTAATATCCAGGTGCTCCAGCCCAAGAAAAGCATTACCCTTGTGTCCCGGCATATGTAGGCGACAGGTATTCGACTGGGCATATTCCCGGACAAAATCACAGATTGGGGTATCCATCTTATTCACCCAAGGCACGGGCAACTGCTACCATGATGGCGCACTCCATTCGTTTGCGGAACAGCTCACAGCCGTCCTCATAAACGCCGGTAACAGAACCGGTGGCATGGTAAGCATTGGCAGCGCAGCCGCCGGAGCAGTATAATCTTGCCCAACAATCCCGGCACTCGGGATGGGCATAGACATTGCATGCAGCAAATTCGTCCTGGATCCCGGTGTTGGTGACACCGTCCCAAATATTGCCCAGCTTGAATCGCTCCTCACCGACGAATTGATGGCAAGGATACAGATCGCCCCAAGGCGTGACAGCCATATATTCCGTGCCGCTGCCGCAGCCGGAGATACGCTTGTAGATGCAGGGGCCACCGGACAGATCGATCATGTAATGGTAGAAGGTAAAAGGCTTACCCTGCTTGTCCCGCTCCAGCATCAATTCTGCCAGTTTTTCATACTGATCCATGACAACAGTCATGTCTTCTTCTGTCAGGCCGGAAGGGTCTCCTGCAGCACAGACAACAGGCTCCATGCTCAGTTCATTGAAGCCCAAATCCAGCATCGTCTGAATATCCTTCAGGAAATCGGGATTTGCATGGGTAAACGTGCCACGCATGTAATATTCCTTACCGCCACGAGCTTCCACGAATTTCTGGAATTTGGGAACGATCTTCTCCCAGCTGCCGTTACCTGCATAGTCTACCCGGAATCGGTCATGGATCTCTTTTCGTCCGTCCAGGCTCAGCACCACATTGCTGCATTCCCGGTTGGCCCACTCGATCACGTCGTCGTCCACCAGAACACCATTGGTGGTCAGTGTAAAACGGAAGTTTTTACCCTTTTCCTTTTCAACGCTCCGTGCGTAGGCAACCAGATCCTTCACCACCTGGAAGTTCATCAAAGGCTCGCCGCCGAAGAAGTCCACCTCCAGATTCCGACGGGTACCGGAATTGGCAATTAAGAAATCCAGCGCTTGCTTGCCCACCTCATAGGACATTACTGCTCTATCTCCATGGTATTTTCCCTGACTTGCAAAGCAGTAAGAGCAGTTCAAGTTGCAGGTGTGCGCCACATGAAGGCACAACGCCTTTACCACACCGGCGGTCTTCTGCTTCAGCTTTCCAGCCATAGGCTCAAAATTATCGGGAGCAAAGAGCTTTCCGGCATCCTTCAGCGCCTCCACCTGGGCGTAACATTCCGCAATATCCTCTTGGGAAATATCGCTGCGGGCAGCATATTTTTCTTCCATAGCCAAAAGGATATCTTCCCGGCTTTTTTCTTCAAACACAGTGATGATATCGTAGGCAACTTCGTCCACCACATGGACAGAACCGGAACAAACATCCAAAACGATATTATATCCACCCAGCTTATATTGATGAATCATTTCTTTTTCTCCTTTACGAAAAAATGCCGCCGGGATCGGCGGCATTTTAGGGTATGCAATTACTTGCTCTCCTTGGTGCTCTCGCACTTCTGGTTTGCAATGCCGCAGCTGGTCTTGCAAGCAGACTGGCAGGAGGTCTGGCACTCGCCGCAGCCGCCGTTCTTAGCGCTGTCGCACAGGTTGCGGGTCTCGATGGTCTTGATATGTTCCATGGTTTCACCTTCCATTTTGAAATTTATGCAATAAGTTTAGCACAACCTATTTTCTATGTCAATCACATTTTTCATACTTTTCGAACTGAATTATGCAAAGAATATCGACTGACTTCTGTTTTATTCCGATAAAAAGCGTTTTTGCTGTTACTTTTGTGCGTAGGATCAAAACCTCTTTTCTATAATCCAAGAGTCCTTTTAGTTATGCAACGTATCTTCTTTGCCACGGTAGACCACAAGCTTGCAGAAGAGGAATTCCAGCACAAAGTTTGCAAGCATGGTGATGATCAGAATGATAAAGTCATTTACGCCTACTCCCTCTGCCAGATTGCCCAGGTATGTAGACAGAGGTGTAAACACAAGATAGAATCCAAACACCTTCGCCATAGCCACCGGCACATTGGCTGCAGACTTGAAGGTATACCGGCGGTTAAGGGTAAAGTTCCATAGAATCGACAGCACCAGAGATATCAGATACGGAATCCAGTAATCCTGAATGAAGAGCTCCATAATTGCGAAGGAGCCTATCTGAATGACACCTGCAGAGATAGAAAACAGCGTAAACTTTACTGCCTGCCATAATTGTTTTTTATCTTTCATTTCCCCATCCTCCTCAAATCTGCTTTACGAAGCAGCGACGGCGCTTGTGCTGTTCTTTCTCAAAATGCCGCCAAAGGCTTTGTATCTTTGTGTTGGTTTCCAGCATAGGACCGGTTTCGCAGTACATAACCTTGTTCTCATTTAGTTTCTTCAGCAGTGTACTGATCAGTATTGCCGGTAAGCCTTGTGCCTGCAGTGTAGGATCGACAGCTACTAAGAACATTTCCAGTGTGTCATTTTTGCCACGCAGGGCACGGAGCATTCGTACAATACCAAAAGGAAGGATCTTTCCGTTTGACTTTTTCAGTGCTTTTGCAATAGACGGAACCATAATGCCAAAACTGACAATGTTATCTTCCTTGTCCTTGATGGCACAAATATAATCCAGATTCACTAGAGGGATATATCCATCAATTGTGCTGCGGATAATGTCTTCCGTGAGAGGAACAGTTCCGTACAATTTGGAGTATGCCAGATCGATCAATGCAAAGGCCTCAAACGCTTCCTTATACAGCACCTTTCTATCGGTGTATGTAACCACCTTGTAGTTACCTTTCTGCAAAATTGCATTTGCAATCTTTTCAATCTTAGGAATGCCATCCTTCGGCACAGCAATCTTATACTCGATCCAGTCGATATCCTTCTCCAATCCCAGCCGTTCCATATGTGTCAGGTAATAGGGATGGTTATAGAAAGTGATGGACATATTGAGCTTGTCAAAACCCTCGACAAGCATACCCTCGTGGTCGATATCGGTAAAGCCAATGGGACCCATAATTTCTGTATAGTTCTTCTCTTTGCCCCAAGTCACAACCGCATCAAATAACGCCTGAGATACCTCATAATCGTCGATGAAATCAAATCTTGTAAATCGGATTGCGTTCTTATCCCATTTGCTGTTGTAAGCATGGTTGATAAGTCCGGCAATTCGGCCTGCAATCTTTCCATCTTTATATGCCAAAAAAAGCTTGGTTTCGCAGAACGCATAAGCAGGATTTTTATCTGCGGAGAATGTTTCAAACTCATCACTCTCCAGGAACGGGACAAAATACTCGTTATCCTTATATAGTTTATTGGGAAACCGCACCCACGACCATAATTCCTTTTTCGTGAGTACCTCTCTAATCTCTACTCCCATACTCTACCTCTTTATCTTTTAGAAAAATAGCTTTCGCTCAATGATTTCACGGGCCGAGCTGTTAATTGCCAAGTAGATCAGTAATCCCCCAAACAGCATAAGCACGCAAAGCGGATAAATGGACCAGCCGATAAACGGCAATTGGAAGGTTACGCCCATCAGGAACTCCATCAGCAGCATAAATGCGCCCAACGCCATAATTGCTCCGCCTACAATATATAGTCTGCCTTTGTGAAGGTAATATAGCAAGGTAACAACCGTGCAAGTAATGAAACAAAGTCCCCCGATAATTGGAAGTGCAAAGCTCAAAAACCATGTTCCATCAGTAGCGATATTGATATACAGCAAGTATAGGGCTGTGGCAGCAAAATTGCAGGGCACGAAGATAACTGGATTGGGTTTCTGGAACCACATAGGTAAAGCAAATGCGATGTATGACAGCACCAACGCACCAGCCACATAGCCGGACCATTCCAATCTCCCATCCAATTGCAGATCTGCAGCAAAGCAAACAAAGAGCGGAATCAAAAACAGGATAATCATTGAGCCGTTCAAAGCTTTGGAGCGTGACGCCTTCTTAGGCATTTTCTCGCTGGGGTAAAGCGACTTGCCAGGCCGATTAACATAGTTCGGATGGTAAACGGCGGTATTACAAAGGGGGCATTTCTTTTCCGCTTCGCCAAGCTCTACGCCACATTCAATACAATACATACCGTTCACCTCTCATTCTGATTGCTTTCTACCATAGCGGAAAGCCCCAATTTCTGCAGGACCGCAAAGAAATGCCGTTCTAGTTCCGGATCCTGAATATTGCGAATAAAGTTGATATAGATCGTATCTCCGTAAGACAGCATCCCGCAATTGTACGGAGCCGCTGCCTGCACACCAAGAATAAAATCAAAGCGTTTTATATACCCCGCCATCACATCCGGGACTTTCACCTGGCCCAGATTGGACAGCGTCAAGCAGGATTTTTTCTCTCCCACGCTATCAAAGATCGCCTTCATAACCATATTCTTCAGGGGCAAAGGGATCAATCGCACCAAGGGATTCCTTTCGTCATTCACATTGGTGGCGATCACGGTGCTCATATGCTTTGACGTGATCTCCGTTCCCATCTTGTGACGGATCACCTTGCAGATCTCCTCGAATGTATATTCGCCAAGCCGAGGATCCAACTCGGGAATCGTGTACATTGCAAAATTTCGCAGCGTATTACTTGGAAACAACTGCCGCAAATTGACTGGGATCAGAAGCTTTATGCGCTTCTGCCGTTTTATGTTTGGATTCTTTTCATTTTGCAGATTTAGCAGCGCTTGCATCATCACAGCGCTCATAAACACCGTTAAGGTAGCATCATACTTATGAGCGAATGCCAAAACTTCTTTGACTCGCACCTGAAAACAAGTAAGATTCAGAATACCGTCTTTTTGAGGCTCTCCATACATATGCCATGCGTTTGTATCCTTGCGGCTTGCAGCCACAGTTCCTGCATATTTGGGAAAGCAGTCCTCCAACTCTTCTTCCATCGGTAGCGTTGTACGATCCAGAATCCCATTTTCGTAGGGAATGTGGATGTGATATTTTTGCTCAAGATATTCTGCAACAAGGTTTTTCAGGAAAATTAGCGCTCCCGTGCCATCCGTAAGAGAATGAAAAAACTCAACGGCGATGCGTTCGTGATGAACGATCACCCGGAAAGCGCATCTACGCATTTCCTCCTTGCTCATATAAGTAAGGGGATAGCTGTATTCCTCTTTGATTTCCGGTGCCGACTCTACCTGCTGCAGATAATACCAAAACGCACCTTTGCGCAAACGGGCAGCAATGGACGGGAAACGTTTCACCGTAACATCTAAAGCAGACTTTAATACATCCGTGTCCACATCATCAAAAAGGGTTACAGACTGCCGAAAGACATTGCTCCAGTTTTTCCTTCTTGCTGCAGGATAGATCTTCGCCGCATTGTCCAAGCGGACCCATTTTAAAGAATCGTTACTTTTATGCATAGGATCAAAGCTTTTCAAAGCCGACTAACAGGCCGCCCTTTTCTGCGTAGTAGCTACACAGGCCAAGATTCTTGCCAATCTTAACAACCACACCCGGAAGATCTGTCTCGATCATATTTTTCAAGGTATTGGCAGCAGACTCATTTAAGCAATGCGCCAGAATGACTTTGCCGGTTTTCAAGCCGCTTTCTTTCAGGTGCTTCAAGATCGCACTCAGAGATTTTGCTTCACCCCGACACTTATCCGTAGGCTCCAAGGTACCTGCATCACTGGCCCTGCCCACAATGCGGATACCCAAAACGCCGGCAATTTTAGCAACTGCGGGAGATACCCGCCCGTTGGCGGCGAAGTTATTAAGGGATTCCAGCATAAACAGCAGCCCGGTATGCTTTTGATATTCGGGCATATAGGCACAGATCTCTTCGTATGACTTTCCGTTGCTGATCATTTCTTCCAATTTCTCTACGATCAGGGTCAACTCAGGACCCGCGGAAAGAGAGTCAATCACAAAGACCCGTCTGCCGGGATGTTCCGTTTCGTACATATCCTTGGCGACGCAGGCAGCATTATGGCTGCCGGACAGACCACTGGTGATGGTAACACAGAAAACATCTTCCGCGTCGCCAAAGGCGGTCAACCAATCCTCGGGATTGGGGCAGGAGGTCTGGGCCTTGCCTTTGTAGGACTTAAAGAAGTAGATCATCTCATTAAGATCCAGTTCCCGGTTATCTACGAACTCCCGCTCAGCGGTAATGATCTTCAGCGGTGCCGCATCAAATGCGACAGTCTTTAGTTCCATCAAATTTGCGGAAGAATCCGCAACGATTTTTACAGTTCTCATAAGGTGATTTACCCGCCTTTCGTTTTCATTCAAAGGGTATCATACAAGTAGGCAGGTTTCCACCCACTTCTGGAATTCTTGCTCTCCGGTGTGTAGAATTGTATATCTACTACCAGTTCAGATATCATCTGTGCTTTCCGATAAAGAACAGCGCAATGGTACCCGGGCCTGCGTGTGAGCCAATGACAGGGCCGATCTCAGTAATCAAAGTAACTTCCGCACCATGCCGCTGCTTCAAAATATCAGCCAGTTGCTTGGCATCGTTTTCAGCCTCTGCATGGGAAATAAAGATCGGTGTGTTCTTTTCTTCATAGGAAAGCTCAGTATATTTCTCTGCCAGCGCCTCAATGGCCTTCTTTCTGCCACGGGCGGTAGAAACCTTGACCAAATGGCCTTCCTCGTCCATCTGCAGAATCGGTTTGATACCCAACACGCCGCCTGCAAAAGCCACCAGCGGGCTGACGCGGCCGCCCCGCTTCAAATATTCCAAGTCATCCACGGTAAACCAAATGCAATGCTGGGGGACCAGGGATTCAATGTAGGCTGCGTTTTCTTCAATGGTAGCGCCTTCGTTCTTTTTGGCAACCGCCATATAAACCATAAGGCCACCGCCTGCTGAGGCTGCCAGCGTATCCACGATCACAATCTTCCGATCCGGATAAGATTCCTTCAGTTCCGCTGCTGCCATGTGGGCAGAATTGACTGTGGTGCTGAGGCCGGAGGAAAATGCCACATACAGAATGTCCTTGCCTTCCTCCAAAATAGGTGTAAACGCACGGGCAAAGGTATCAGCATTGATCGCTGCAGTTCTGGCATGCGCGCCTTGACGCATACGGTCATAGAAGTCATGGTTAGAAATGTCTGTGCCGATATATTCTTTGTCCTCTCCGTCGAAAGAAAAGGTCATGTTGGCATAGGGTACGCCCCACTTTGCCAGCAGCTCCGGGGACACATCACAGCAAGAGTCTGTAAAGATAATATATTCGTTCATCCGTCTAATTCCTTTCAAATTAAGCTAAGGGTTTTTTGCGAACAAAGAGCACGCCCAGTGTGTTAGCACCGCAGTGTGAAGAAATAGTACAACCTGCTCTGGTAACAAACACCTCTTTGAAGGGCAATGTGTTCTTAACTGCGGTCACTACACTCTCTACAACCTGAGGATCGCAGCCTGCGTGGGTTACGAACACGCGGTCAAGGTCAATATCCTCTTTGTCCGCCAAGCGTTCAGCAACATATCCAATCAACACCTTCTCAAACTTACCACGATACTTCTTTCCAACGCCCATTGCACCGTTCTTAACATTGATGCAGGGCTTCAGCTGGAGCAGGTTTGCTCCAAAAGCAGCAACAGCAGAGCAACGACCACCTTTTGCCAGGTATTCCAGATTGTCCACAATAAAGGAAGCATCTACGCAATCAGCAAGAGTTCTGACCTTTTCGGCAATCTCTTTTGCTTCCAAGCCCTGCTTTGCCATTTCCGCTGCTGCGATGACCAACAGGCCGTTACCGGTAGAGAGGTTTTTGGAATCCACCACATGCACATCTTCAAAATCTTCCGCTGCAACTCTGGCATTGTTATAGGTCGCAGACAAAGAAGAACTGATGGTAAAATGAATTACTGCACTGCCATCTTTTGTAAGTTCCGCAAAGTACTCAGCACTCTCTGCCATGTTGATCGCAGAAGTCTTGGGCAGCTGGCCGGTCTTTGCGTGGTGCGCATAAATATCATCGGGGGTAATATCGAAACCATCCCGGTACAGATCGTCTCCCAAGGAAACACCCATAGGAATGATCTTGATTTGGTAGCGGTCGATCAGTTCCCGGCTCAAATCGCAGGTGCTGTCGCTAGAAATTACAATTTGCTTACTCATAAAACTATCTCTCCTATTATTCAGGTTGTTCAGTAAATTCAACGCAAAAACAGATGCAGTAGCTTTTCATAAAGCTTGCTCTTAAAAGGCTGGTATCGCATAGGCAGATCCATCCATGTCTTTTTATCTACAATGGATTTGTAATGGGAGAATGCATCAAAGCCATCTCTGCCGTGATAGGAACCCATACCGCTTGCGCCAACGCCACCGAAGCCCATCTCGCTTGTAGCAAGATGGATCACCACATCATTGATGCAACCGCCGCCATAGGAAAGCTCAGTGGTTACACGCTTAATATGCTTTTTGTCACTTGAGAAAAGATACAGTGCCAACGGCTTATCTTTGTCCTTAAGCTCATCCATAAGCGAATCAAAATCACCAAAGGTAAGAATCGGCATAATGGGTCCGAAGATCTCTTCGCACATAACCGCATCGTCGAGTGTTACATTGTCCATAACGGTGGGTGCGATCTGGCAGGTATCCGCATTGACCACGCCGCCGATCACCACCTTGCTTTGATCGATTAGCCTCCGCAGACGGGCAAAATGCTTTTCGTTGATGATCTTTCCATAGTCTTTATTTTCAAGAGGCTTCTCTCCATACTGCTTTTTGATCTGCTTGACTACCTCTGCTACGAATTCGTCCTTAATACTTTCTTCGCAAAGGATATAGTCGGGAGCTACGCAGGTCTGACCGCAGTTGAGATATTTACCAAAGACAATGCGCTTTGCCGCAAGTTTGATATTGGCGCTTGCATCTACAATGCAGGGACTCTTGCCGCCCAGTTCCAACACCACCGGTGTCAGATGCTCTGCCGTATGGCGAAGAACCTCTTTTCCCACGGCCTGACTTCCTGTAAAGAAAACGAAATCAAATTTCTGTTCCAGCAGGGCTGCATTCTCGGCTCTGCCGCCCGTAACGACAGCCACATATTCGGGCGCAAAGCACTCGGTAATGATCTTTTCTATCATCTTGCTTGTAGCCGGAGAATAAGCACTGGGTTTTACAATGGCGGTATTACCTGCAGCAATAGCATCTGCCAGGGGATCAATTGCCAAAAGGAAGGGATAGTTCCAGGGACTCATAATGAGCGTGTTGCCGTAAGGCACAGGCTGTTTAAAACTGTGGGATGCAAACTGCGCCAGGGGCGTATATACCGTCCTTCTTCTGGCAAATTTCCTTGTATGGCGGATCATATAGGAAATTTCCGAAAGTACAAGACCGCTCTCGCACATAAACCCTTCGTAGTGGCTCTTACCAAGGTCAGCTTTTAATGCGTCGTTCACCTGGGTTTCATACTTTTTTACAGTGGCGTACAGCTTTTTCAGCTGTGCGATACGAAACGCCACCGGAACAGTTGCACCACTTTTGTAATACGCTCTCTGCTTTTCAAGCAGACTTTTTATTTGCTGACTTGTCATTTGCCTTGCTCCAATCTGCCACTTGATAATAAAAGCTTTCCAGTTCCTTCCGTGTCAACAGGATCGGCACGGGGTATAAGGGATTGGCTTCCTTTTCGGCGTGTTTTGCCAAAGCAGGAATATCTTTTTTCTGAATACCGGAGAGTTTATTCGGAATGCCCATTCTGGCATTCAATTCTTTGACGGCATTGATAAACTTGATCGCACCGGTCATTGGGGTATCCGCTTCGGTTGCGACGCCTGCCGCAATGCCGAGCCGGTGCAGTTTTTTATGTACACACTTCCCGTAGCTTTTAAGAACATAGGGCATCATCACCGCATTGGCAAGACCGTGGGGTGTTCCGTATTTGCCTCCGAGGGAATGGGCAAGGGCGTGGATATAGCCCACATAAGACTTTGAGAATGCAATGCCTGCCTTGTATGCGGCATGAAGCATATTTTCTCTTGCTTCGTGGTCATGACCATTGGCATAAGCCTTTTCTACATTTTCGAAAACCAGCCTGGTTGCTTCCAGTGCGAGCTGTCTGGTTTCTTTTGTAGTAGAACGGCCGATATAGGCTTCCATAGCGTGGGTGAGCGCATCCACACCTGTTGACGCAGTGAGATGGGGCGGCAATGAGTATGTAAGAGATGCATCCAACACCGCATAATGGGGAATGATCGGAAAACTCATGATCGCATATTTTCGGTGTGTGTCGGTATCCGTAATCATGGCTGCCAGTGTGGTTTCGCTGCCTGTTCCGGCAGTGGTGGGAATGGCGATCAGGGTAGGCAGCTTACGCCATACCTTCAGCTTACCGCCCAACTGATTGACATGTCTCCTGGGATATGCAACCCGGGCGCCGACAGCCTTTGCGCAGTCCATGGCAGAGCCTCCGCCAATGGCGATCAATGCGTTGCAGTTATGGGTCTTATATACCTTCAGCGCATCTTCCACATTCTGAACCGTAGGGTTCGGCTGGGTATCTGCATAGATACAATGGGGAATTTTGCTTGCTCCCAGGGCTTCGACTACAGGCTTTACCAAGCCGTTTTTTACGATACCGCTGTCAGTAACGATCAGGACAGATTGGATTTTTTCTTTTTCAATCACTTTGCCAAGCTCCGAACAGGAGCGGATGATTTGAGGTTCTCTGTACGGAAGAACCGGCAGTGCCATTCTGAAAGCCGCTTGGAATGTGCGGCAAAAACATTTTGCGAAAATATTCATCTTTTGGGAAGCCCTTCCTTGCTAAGTGTTTGCAGATTTGCTGTGATCTGCTCCAAACAGCGGTAGAAAACCTCTCGGTCAGCGTCTGTCATGCCGGAGCCTGCCAGTTCTACCGCCAGGGCAGCTCTCTGCTGTACATGCTCCGCAGCCTGTTTGCCTTCTTCTGTCAAGAGCAGTTTGGCGCGGTAGAGATTTCCTCCGATGGCTTCTTTACGCACAAGTCCCTTTTTTTCCAAAATAGCAACCATACGGGACACGTCTGCCTTATTCTTACAGCACAGCTCGCCCAGCTTGGCAGCAGTGATACCGTCTTCGAAATTATGAAGCGTTGTAAGGTAAACGGCATGGGGACTGTTAAGTTCATACTTTGCCATTTCTTCTGCCGCCAGTTTGTGCCAGCAACGATCAATTTCAGAAATCGCAAGTGAAAATCGAGCAAAACGATTCAACATAAGATAACCTCCCGGAGATAGATGTTGTGTTGTCAACTTCCGTATTGTACACCTTATTGGTTGACATGTCAACATCTTTTCGTAGAATAGAAAAACGGCACCGCCGAAGCAGTGCCGTAATACGATAAATCAAAGTGTATTCAGGTAGTTCTTCAAGTCATCAAAGCTACCGTGGGGATAAACAGAAATATCCGCATTCGCTTTATTTATTATGCAGTCGGTCAGCAGGAATACTTTCATACCCAGCTGCTCCGCGATCATGTCCTCGCCCACATCATTGCCAACCATCAGGCATTCTTCCGGCTTTACATTCAACCGTGCCAGAACATCCCGATAGTAGGCCGGGTTGGGTTTGCTGTAGCTGGAATTTTCATAGGCAGTATACAATTCAAAATCTTCCGGCTGTAAACCCGCCCACTGGATGCGCCATTGTGTTGCTCTTGCAGGGAAAATGGGATTGGTAGCCAGTGCCACACGAAAACCCTTTTCTTTCAGGCTATGCACGATCTCAGCTGCCGCCGGATGATAACCACAGACGGCTTTGATCTTGTCAAATTCCGTTTCGTAGAATTCATCAAAGAGGTGCTTGTCCCGGAGAATCTTATCCCCATAGACGGAAACAGCATAATTCCAAAAGGCTTCCTCGTTGGTTTTGCTGCCATCGTTCTTGACCATAGCAGCAGTACCACGCCAAATCATGTCGATCAGCTGTTTAGGATCATAGCCTTGCGGTGCTACCTTTCCGGCAATCCGCGTGAAATAGTCCTTTACGAACACATCCTGATCCATAGGCAGTAATGTGCCATCCAGGTCAAATAATACGGTTGTGATTTTCATTCCCCATACTCCTTGTCGTAATGTACGACCGCCCCGATGCCTTTACACCGGGGCGGTTAGCTTGTGGTTGATTTCGTCTTTTAACGCAGCAACATATCATCTGGCAAATATCAAAACTCGATCTGTCCGATGTATTGACCGATTTCTTCAAACTCTGGTCTTGCAGGATCTTTTTCAAAAGCTTCAGAAATATCCTGCGGACGGAATTTTACGCCTATCATACGCTCCTTGACAAGCTGCACAAGCTCCGTATCCAGCGCATCGGAGAAGACAGCCACATCCGAAATAATGCCGTCTTCGATCCGGAACAGGAACTGCATCTCTCCAAAGGAGAATCTTTCTTCCAGCTGATAGTCAAATGCGGGAGTCCGACCAAAGCGCCATTCCCAGGAGGACTGCATCGCGTACAGTTCATCTATTCGGGCAAGCTCTTGCTCATTGAATTTATACTCCGAATACTCACCGTACTCTGCTTGATATTCCTTCTTGAGCAGATCAATTACCGTCTGCATGGTTACACTTTCGTTGAAATCGCTGAGTCGGCATACACGCGACTTTACGGAGGTCACGCCCTTTGCTCGCATTTTCTTCTCAGACACATTCAGATAACCGGCCAGCTTGGAAAGATCGGTATTCACCATAATGGTTCCGTGATGGGCCTTCATGCCTCTGGCAGCCGCAAATGCATTTCCAGAGAACTTCTTGCCGTCGATCAGGATGTCGTTTCTACCGGACAGTTCCGCGGTCATTCCCAGAGCCGCCACCATTTTCTGAATCACGCCCATCTGGCGTTTTACATCGTAGCGATCCGCATTCATAATGAAAGAGAAGTTCAGATTCCGGTCGTCATGGAAAACAGCACCGCCGCCGGTATGTCTGCGGACCAACTGGACACCGTCTTTCTCCATATTCTCGATGTTGCATTCGCGCCATGCATTCTGATTTCTACCTATGATCACAGCATTCGCATTCACATAGAAATACAGCATAATATCATCTTTTTTTAGGTTTTCCAGGAAGAAGCCGTCAGTCGCCAGATTTCTCCATCCGTCTGTACTGTCGCTCATATAAAAATATACTGCCATATATCCTCCTTGTTACTGTTGTAAATTGGACAACATGCTCCGTTTAACAACAGAATTCTGATGTAAATATACTGCCACATTGCCCTCCTGTCAACAAAATATAATCCCTTGGGCACAACCTATGAATACACCAAAACACAAAAAAGAAACTGCTGCAAAACCTGCAATTTAGTAGCAGTCCCTACAAACAAATTTATCCTACAAAGGAGCAATCGCTTTCTACAGCTGAAACAATCTCCGCCTGCAGTGAAGCAGTTGGAGATTCATTATTAGGTCAGATATACAGGTTTACCTTAATCCCTGCCGTCCTTGATGGCAGCCTGTAGTGCAATTAGTGTTGTAATCCAAATATCAACTATATAAGCACCGCTTGCGGGTAATCAAGATGCAATGTAATCTCTTTCTCTAAATTTATTTTTCTTTAATCTCCAGTTGTTATATTATCAATATCAAGTGTTCCGGTCATTATAATTTCTAATTTGTCAATTTCGTCGCTCTTGCTGATCTCAACATCGTAGCACCGTACAGAGAACGAAGTTCTGTCCTCAATTCTCCATACAGCAGGCGTTTCCGGATTACGAAGGTCTGCCAGTATGTAACCCTGACATTTATTCTCTTTCAGCAGTTTGCGGCAGTTCTCACAGAACAGGCCGTCCAGCATTCCGGTTGTCTTTTCCGGTGCTACTAATTCAACTCTGTCTGCACCGAGGAGAATACCACTGATGTCGTCGAACTGCACGAGACTCATATAGCCACCATACTGTTCATCAGAAAGCTCTGCCACTTTTGTATGATGCGGCTGGTATATCTCCAGTTCACAAAGTTCTCCGGTGTTCAGATCCACCAGGCACGGGGCATGTCTAGGAAATGCATCGCACAAAGCACATTCCTTCGGCTCCGGGATGTCAGAGCTGCACCCGGTAAACAAGAGCAGAATAACAGCCGTAATTGCTAAGACCCTTTTCATTGCTGATCCTCCTTGGTGTGATAAAGATTTATAAGATTCTTTCCTTGCTGTATGGCATACTGCATTGTCTGATACGCACCGCCTTCGTTTGTTTCCACATAAAAGATTACCAGATTGGATCGGTCTACCATATGTCGATTTCTGGACTGGAATGCTGCCTTAAAGTGTTTAATAGAGGATTCATCGCAAATTTCAATCTCATCATAGTACGCATAGCACGCTTCTTCATTGTCCCGAAAGAAGGCAGTGGGATATGGCATAACCCAAATGTGCGAACTGTTCTTAACTCTATATTCTCGCTGACATCGGCGGATAGCGGATGAGACAAGCTGATCAAAGTCGCCATCTCTGCCAACCAGAAATTCCACATAGCTGTGTTCACGTAGCAAATCTGCAACAATGTCCTCTAATGCACGGTCTAAGTGTAACTGATCATAAATCCGCCGATGACCGAAAAAGCTTACAGTATAGGTATCCATTCCGTTATCTCCACAATCTTTAATGGTTAAAATGCGAATAATTTCATATATTGGTAATTATACTACCAACAAACATAAATGAAAAGCACAAATTCATTTTTTCACTACCAACACCACCTCTAGATTCATACTAAAATAATTAAGAAAGGGGCGGAAGAAAATGTCTGACACCAAGTATATTGAATTTGTGCGTACCCGCATAACTGAGTTGAGAGTTAAGAAGGATGTATCCGAGCATAAAATGAGCTTAGATTTGGACAAGAGCGGTTCCTATATCCGTGGTATTACCAGTGGTGCATCCATGCCCTCTGTCAAAGAACTGTTCAACATTATTTCTTACTTTGATATGACTCCTGTGGATTTCTTCGCACCGCTTGGCACCGAAGATGCTCCATACAGTAATATCTGTGAACGCCTTCGTACTCTCGATAATGCCGATCTAGAAAAGGTTAATACCTTTCTCGATTGGATTGCGGATCAAAAGAATAACGCTAAATAATATACGCAAAAACGCACGCACTCTCGTTTTGAAAGTGCGTGCGTTGTTGTTTTGTCCTGTGTTATTTGATGATTGCTTTAATCTGTGCGTTTACGATCTTGCTCAGTGCATCCAAACGTTCCTGTGGGGCTGTGATGCGGTCGTGCTGGGTGAATTGGAAGCCTATCAAATTCTTCAAGTCAGATTTGATTTCCGGTGTCAAGAGGCCTCTGGCGGTTACGAGAAAGTCCTTACCAAGCATCGGTCTACATTTCTCAATATACCAATCCGGATTCTCCAGTTGTCCCTGGTCAAGATCCGGGAATAAGCTCCTGTTATTATCAAACACCGGACACATGGAGATTGGCTCCATTGTCTCTGTATCGAACAGCACACCAAAGTTGCCATAGTGGCGATCCGGGTTAAATGTCAGCGCATCCAATATGCACATCCGCCGGAAAGCATCGCCGCTGCCAAGCTTCTCGAAATAGCGGAGCATAGCAGGAATTGTGCGATCCTCAGTAAAGATGCCTGCCGCCTTGGCGAGGCCAAGATTTTCGTTCGTAAATAGCTTACACTTACTGATCAACTTTCCCCGGTAGAAGTCCAAGTCGTAATCCACATAGCTGGGGCAAATGTGTGCTGCCAGCTGGGATGCCAGGAACTCGGACAAAGGCTCTACTTCATACCGGCTGCTACCAGTCTTGTACAGATAGATACCATCCTCTTCCCGGATCCAGCACTTGGCATAGTTGCCGTCTGTGCCAAACTCAGGTGAAGTGGTGGAAAGTTCACTACTGCTGGCAGATCCATCGAAGGCGGCCTCACTGATCAGCTGGTCAAACTCATTCTGGTATAGGGAGACTTGATCCCAGGAAATGTCTCGGTCCGCTCTCTTTACCCAAAAGGTATCGTTCAATGATACCGCATGGGTCACATTGATAAAGCCTTCCAGATCATCACAACCGAAGCGCTCCAGCAGGCGCTGGATATGCTCACGATGCTTAGGCGCTTTCCGGCGCTCCAAGAATCCAGTCAGTGTCTTATAGCCAATAGGGCGGTATTCCACGAACCATTGATACTCTTGAAAAGTGGGTTCGTCATACTCATTTCGGATGCACAGGAAAGAAAGCACCTGGCAATCTTTGTTCATCAGGATATATTCGGTTTTCTTCTGAAAGACTGACATTTGCCCTCCTCCTTTGCTTTGTTTGCTTATAGTATAGCAAAGATCCGAAAGGATATCAAGTAGGCCGAAATCATCTTTTAATCTCTCGCTCTTACCCATACAAAACATAAATATAGTACCAGTTTCCCAGTGCATCTGTGTGGCTAAATTCAACCACAACGTTCACTCGAACCAAGCCAAAAATACTCTCTACTAAAATGTCAGAATGTCCTTCCGAAAATCTGCTGTTCAGCTGATTCTTTGTGGTTGCCACCATTTCCTTTGCCACAATAAAACCTTGTTCATTGGTAACGAGAGGGCGATAATCCGGATTATAATAGCCAGAATTACCTTTATGGAGGCTGTTGTCAACAACAAACCCTAAAGATACCGCATAAGCATTCGCTTGAGATGCAATCACAGATGTATCCACCTTTACCGCAGGAGGCTCCGTTACCTCGGGTGCTGTTTCGGTTGGAACGGCGGGTTTTGTCTCCGGATGTATGGTAGGCTTTGTTTCCTCAGTTGGCTCTGTTGGGGTGGTTGGAATTTCTGTTGCCTGCTGGGGTGATTGGGTTTCAGTAGAATCAGTCTCACCCTCGGGTCCAGCCAGCTCGAATCCTTCAGTGCAATTTTCAGATGGGTCTGGCACAGTGGATATAGTCGGTGTCGGATCTGATGTCACCGGGCCCAATGCGATACCTTCCAGGCCATCGGTAGGATCAGTATGGGAGGACCAGTCTTCAGAGGGCTTGCTCAGATGAGGATCAAGGGTATTCGTCGTATCGTGATCCGGATCCGGGGTGGTACATCCACTCAACACAAAACTCAGGATCAATGCAATGATTAAAAATTTACGCATAATATTTCTTCCTTTCTTTATTCAATCAAGCTGGGTCTATTAAGCTCCAGCGCGTTTTCCACAGCATCCATTGTGACAGTGGCATATTCCGCCAAGTCACCGAAAAATTCCTGCACAAAAGCCAACTGCTCGGGATAGCAAATAACCTGGTGCCCGCTAATGGTGTCGGTTGGTAACATGCCCTCATTTCGCATTAGAATCGTATCGCGAAAATTAAACAGATTCCGGATATCCCCATCCAAAAAGCAGTATGTATCTATCCCATCGATCAAAGTGTGGAACTGTAGCCCTCCCCACGGAGAAGTCGCTTTTTCTTGTCCGAACAGAGAAAACAGCAAATTCATCTGCCAATTGTTAGAGGTAATGACCCGAAGAAGTCGCGCCCCGAAATCATTCATAGGAATGTAACGAATTCGGTAAAAGGACCGAAAAAGACCGTAGTCCAGTTTTTTCGTTTCCCGGATAGTCTGCAGCAAGCTTAACGCCACGTCATAATTTTCACCGAGCATGACCGCAGCTCTGTGATAGGGATGATATTCTTCCCTGATGGGATAGAACATAGACTCCATATGCCATAACACCTTGCTCTCACCCTCTCCCATCCATCTGGGCACTTCATCCCGAAGGTTATAAACCGCATAAGCTCCACCCGGAAAAGTGATAATACCGGCAAGACGGGTATAGCGGATCTTATTCATTTCTTCCTTATAGGCCCGTTTTACCTCTCTGGCAAAATAGAAGTATGGAGTGGCGCATCGAAGCTCTTTTATATCGTCCTCCAGCATATCCGGTGTATCCAAGGGGTTCACCTCAATACCCGCCTTTAAGCACATTACCGCCGTTTCGGCCAGTAAGTGGTTTCTGTTTATATGACGGGCATTCCCGGAGAAGTTGTGGTTATCGTACTCCTCCATATACAGCCTATACATATCCGCATCCCACCACTGGAGCAGAGGTAGGGCGCTCTTATGGAAACGGACGGTCTTTCGATTGCCCCTCCCACACACATTCAGAAGGCGGCAGGTAAAGCGCTCATCTCGATCCGGAAAGCGAAACTCCTGAACTTGAGTGAGCTTGTGGATCAGGTCTTTATAGGACCGGACGGAGCCTAAGAGTCTCAGTGCGGACATTGGGTATTCCCCCACGAAGGGCAGTATTGAAAGCAGGGTGTGGACATGACTGCCCGGTCTGATGGTGATCATATTTCTACCTCCATAGTAATCGTTTGTATTCAGGCACTGAGACTCGCCTCCTGGCCTAAATCCAGTGCTGAAGGGGTGTTAAAAAACCGTTGCGGCACAAGGGTTTTTCGGTTTTTGATTTATACGTCAGAGCAACATACGTAAAAATGCTCTTTTTTACGATCCTTTTTCGGCCGTTTCCTGCATTTTTCCGTTATTTGATTTCCGTATGTTTTTCTCCTGTGCAAGCCATACTCCAAACGCATTTCTGGGAACGATAAACACCTCTGTGGACTCTTCATCGCCGACTACGCTGCAGTAATAATGCCGGCATTCAAAGGGTGTATCATCCACCAAAAAGAACATGGCCACGGCATCCACCACAGTGTTGAGTTCGATGTTGTCATGATCCCGGTATTCCCGTTCCGGACGGTTGCGATCATAGGTATGCCGGAAGATCATCACGCAGTCCCGGTAACGGATAGGCGGTCTTTCCCGGGCAAAGGCAGCCAAAGCCGGGTACAGGAAACCACGCAAATAGCTGCGGGGAGGCTTCTCTTTCCTGGGCAGCAGGATGGGCATACGAAGATAAAACCACCCTTCTTCTGTGAGTCTGATCTCTACCGGAACGGACTCAGAGATCGCTTCCTGAACCATCCTTTCAGCCTGTGGATGACCGGTATGGGCAGGTAAAGCTCTGGCCTTCAAGGCGACACCTTCTGAGATCTTTGCTGATGTAACGGATAGCTTTAGGGCAGTTTCCAGGTCTCGGCACTCGCCAATGGTGCGCAGCATCTTTAGAAGCTTCTCTGTCTCCCTGATGGTACTATCCAGTTGCAAACGAAAATACGATTTCTCCGTCATACGGATTCCCCCTGTCTAAGTCAAAAAATGCATTTAGGTCTCCAGGTGCGTACTGTTTCTCTGTTTTCGGTTTAGGTTGTCCCTTATAATTACTACCCCAGGCATTAATACAGTTCCTACTATGCTTACAGTTCCTACCAGAGAAAATTACGCGCGCGTTATATAGGGCAGAATGTGCAACGCTAATTTCAGCCCCATTTTGAATAGACGCAGTTTCCCCATACTGGTTTTGTTCACGCTCCTCCAGCGCTATAATAACGCGACGGCTCTTCCAAGCAGTATATCGGTTACCTCTTTCATTGACCGTACCCTCGGTATGCGTATTTTGGGCACGAATGAGTATTTCGCGGAAAATACTTATAACGGTTTCTTTCTCCGGCATCTGGATCTTATCGCAGGTAGGATAAAACCGGCTGTAGATCACACAGCCGTAGGAATTAGGCAAACGGTAGAGTTGGAAACAAGTTGGATGCTTTCTGAAAAAACGCCACACCTTGGTCTTCTCCCAGCCCCAGCGGTTACCCAATGTCTCCAAGGTCAGCATAGAGCCATACTTGCCATACTGGATCACAGGCGAAAGGAACGAAAATGCATTGCCATAATCACGGAACACAGTGTGACACCACAGGTCTAACCAGGCATCTGCTTCATCGAACTCATATTTCTTCTCAGCAAGACGCTCGGTGATATTTCTGGGCATGCAAATAAACCCGTGTCCGGGCGTGGCATATACAGCACCGTCCATGCATTCCTCGCCGCTACACTCCATCACCCAATCGGTGATTCGGTAAGTAAGCAGCTTGGTTTCACGATCCAGTGTATAAGTCAGGTATCCCAGCGTCTCCAGATGGTCCAGTATCTGAAAGGCTTTTGCGCGGCTTCTGACACCCAGAATGGCTTTTACACCCACAATGCCGCCAGCCCACATTCCGGGCTCTACAGGGTTCTTATGGCCGCAGTAGGTGCCGATTCCCTTGCGGAAGGCAGCACTCTCTGCAAGCTTCAGCCAGTAGCCCAGCCGTCCTTTCAGTTCGGGCATCTCTTTCCGGGGCAGTTTGACCCACTTGTACTTCCGTAAACATTTCATTGCATTTTCTCCTTGCTCGTGATATAAAAATAGTAGCTCCTGTGGTTAACAGGAGCTGCTTGATAGTGTCGCTGATATGCTTATGGCGACGGTCGAGGATTTTGTGTTTTGCTAATATTTTGCTAATGGGACTGTCTTGTATTAGCAGGATTGGCTGATATTGGTCAGCACGACTTGTATAAAATAGTTCTCGGAACTTTGTATTTTGTGGTACTATTCCGAACTATTTGGAACATTTTGCACCCGATGGATTTGACCAGTGCTTTCTCCTAAGCGCAAGGTAGTGAGTTCGAGTCTCGCCGGGGGTGCCAAAAGCAGCCGAAATCCTAGATTTCGGCTGCTTTCTGTTTTACTATGTTAATGTATCTTCCTGACCTCGATAGACAACAAATTTGCAGAATAAATACTCCAGAACGAAGTTCGAAAGCATTGTTATGATCAAAATGACAAAATCGTTGGCACCCCAGCCTTCTGCCAAATTGCCAAGATAGGTAGAAAGGGGTGTGAAAACCAGGTAAAACCCAAACACCTTTGCCATAGCCACAGGCACATTGGCTGCCGATTTAAAGGTGTACCGGCGATTTAAGGTAAAGTTCCATAGAATGGAAAGCACCAGAGAAATCAAGTAAGGAATCCAGTAATCCTGAACAAAAATCTCCAGCAGCGCAAAAGAGCCGATTTGGATCACGCCGGCAGAGGCAGAAAACAAGGTAAACTTTACTGCCTGCCATAATTGTTTCTTATCTTTCATTTTCATAACCTCATCTATCCGTTTTTCTCGGTTAATACCCAATTATAACGCCAAAGAACAAAACCAGCACAGAAACAGCCAAAAGAAGCAGTTGCAGCTTCCATGTCCACTTCAGCCACTTCCAATAAGACACATTGGCCATAGACAGGCCGATCAGCAGCACCGGATTCGTGGGCAGAATCACATCGGTGAATCCATCTGCCATGCAGTAGGTAAGGATCACCAGTGTTGGAGAAATCCCCAGCGCATTGGTAATGGGCAAAACGATGGGCATGACCAAAAAGATCTTTGCAGAAGCCGACCCGATAAACAGCTGCAAAAACAAAATAAGCGCGTAAACGAGAAGAATGGTGACAAATTTTCCTTTTCCATCCAGCAGCTGCAGCACCGAGTGCATCACCGTATCGATGATATTACTTTCCGCCATCACCAACTTCACCGAAGAAGCCAGCGCGATCATTGCCACCGCAGGCAGCATCGCCACCGCTCCCTGGAGGAAGCAACCTAGCACCAGACGAAAATCCTTACTGACAAGCTGTCCGGCAATAAGTCCGGAAATCAAAAAGCTTGCAGCCAGAATCGGAATCGCAAATCCGGAGATCGCGCGGATTCCGGCGATGGCAACCAACAGCGCCCCTTGAATAGCAAAGAAGGTGGCATAGACACGGAAGATTCTCTGCTGATCCCTGGGCGCATCCTCTCTCCGGGCAGCAAGCTCTTCCCTCTTTTTTTGATCAATTTCATAGGTCAAGGAGCTTTTGGGATCACGAAGAATCTTATTTAGATAACGCATCAGGAATGCGCACAGTGCAATATACACAATGACAAAGAAGACAATTCTCATCCATACACCGGAGGATACCGGAATCTCCGCCAACTGTGCCGCTGTGCCTACGGAAAAGGGATTGGTAATCGCTGCGCAGAATCCAAAACAGGCCGCCATCAGACACGCGCCAAGGCCCACCATTGTATCCATCTTCATAGACAGCATAAACACAATGATCAGCGGAAGCAGTGTCACCAGTTCCTCAAACATACCAAACAAACTGCCAAAGAGCATAAAGAGCAAGACCGTGATGCATACCACCGGGCCGCCGTTGTCACGCAAACTGCCCATGATATAGGTAATGAATGTCTTGATGCCGCCAGTCTTATCCAATAGGTTAAATACCCCGCTCATCACCAGCAGGAAGATGCTAATCATGATGATGGTTACTCCATCCTCCGAAGCAAATACCCGCACCGGGGCTGTAAGGATCCGCCAAATAGCAACGCCTTCTACAGCGCCCGACTGATAGGTGCCGGGAATGATATTTCCGCTCCCATCTCTCTCAAAAGCACCCTGGGGAATAAAATAAGACAGCGAACCGCAGAAAACCAATACTGTCAAAAGCAGCACGGCCACTGTCAGAAAAGAACGTACGCTGATATTGGAATATGCTTTCCCTTTACTCCTGATTTCTTTCTCTTTCGTAAGGATAACTATCCCCCCTTACCTAGCGGAAGCCTCATCGTGCAGGATCATTGATGCCATATACCACTGCACAGCAGACCGCTTTTCTTCCGGCACAAAATACAAGATCTCCGAACCATCATAAATTTCAAAATTTTCTCCTGCGCCAAACAGGAGCCGGTAAATACGTTGGAGAGAGAAATGGAGTTCTACCTCTTCTCCGTCCTTAGTGCCAGTATAAGTCAATCCCTGTAGATTCAAGACACAGATACCGCTGCCGCCATGCCTTGTCAGACTGTATCCGTTTCCGGGCAGCCGCAATTCTACTTTTGAAGATAGGGTATAATTCTCGTTTTCTGTGATTTCCTTTCGCAATAGCGCCATCTGCCAATCATACCACTGGGTAAGATCCCGGAATCGGAAATCGTCGTGAAAGCCGTATCTGTCGCTTAAGGATGTCAAATAACCACAAATCTCGCAGGAAATCTTATTCCCTTTCGTGACGAGGGTATGCTTTTTACCGCATACCGGACAGGTGGTCAGAATATTTTCCAACCCCTCCGCCATCCGTGCTGAACGGTAGTGCAAATCGGGACGCTGCTGCAGCCAGCAGAACTCATGATAGGAAAGTCTTCCCTCAATGCCCTGTTTCATTTCCTCCGGAGAAAGATTCTTTACTTCCTCTGCTGTGTACAAAATATCCAGTTCTGCCTCCACAACCGACCCCCGGCGGAATCCCCTGCCCCACTTAGGGTCAGCAAGATAGTCGCCACTTATTTTGATGGTGTAGACATTGACGCCGGACTTTTTAATAAAGGAATAGGTACTTTCCTGAATATCTTCGAACCGTCCGCTGGTAGAAAGCCGGGCCTCCGGCATCATGGCCAGAATCCCATTGTTCTTCAGTACGGTTAGGCAGTTTTTAGCGTTCTCGATATCCACGGCAAACATACTCTTAGGGAACGCTCCCACTTGACGCAGCAAAAAGCGGAGAGCACTGTGATAGAAATATAGCCTTGCCACAATAAAATGGGGTTTAAATTTCCGAAGCAATGCAGCCGCATATATAAAGTCAATAAAGGAGCCATGATTGCAAAGTATAATGGATGGACGTTCCGGTTTTCCGATTTTATTGACTGTCTTGATTTTCACACCGCATAGAAACAAGTAAACCCGAGCCCCGTAATACATGAGGGTCATCACGAAACTGTTTACCTTGCGCACAGTATTTTTAGATTTCTTTCCCATCTTCTCGGCAAAGCGATTCAGCCAAGCAATCAGCGCAGCCTGTTTTCGGAATATAACCACTGCCACCACAAATAGCGCGGCAAATACGCAAACAGAAATCACCCAATTCGCTGTAATGGCCATATATCCGAGACTCACACCGATACACACCGACGGAAGGGAGGCAATTCCGGTCACCGCAATATAGCGCTTATAGGACAGGCCCATGCAAGCAGCCAGAAAACAAATCATGCCGTAGGGAATTACCGGCAGAAAATAGAGAATGAAAATAATGAGTACCGCATTTCCGGATGCCGCAATCTTATTGAAATTCAAATCCAATTTTCTCACAAAAAAGCCGCGAATCCGCTCACCAAAACTCTTCTGCAGCAAATAGATCACCGTGTTTCCCAGCAGAACGCCAATCATGCAGCAAGCAAGGCCCACCGGGAAGCCAAATGTAAATCCGGCAAGAACCTGAACCGGCTCTGCGGGCAGGACTGTACAGGTAACCTGTAATGCTGCAAGGATTGTAATTGCCAGATGCCCGCGCCAGCCAAGTTCCTCCAGCAGCTCCCCCAGTTCTTCATTTGATAGATCCTTGGAAAAAATGTGCTTCAAAAGATCCAGGTTTCCGCCGGAAAGCGCAAGCAGGGCCAATAAAGCTAAAATGGTTACAACGCCGATAACGGTCAGCAATTTCTGTTTTGTCTTCTGCTTGTTCCTCATTTTAGCTTCCTCCTTCTTATTAAGATTTTCTTATTATACTACAATTCGACAAATTTCGCAACATATATCCGTATTTGTATTTCAGCACCAATTTTGTATCTTATACGGCCAGAAAGGTTTCTTGCTCTTTTTCTGTAAATATGTTATGATATAAGAAAGAAAGGAGTGGTAGTATGCAAATCGCTGGCTTACAAAAAATGACCTTGCTTGATTATCCGGAAAAGGTGGCCTGTACAGTTTTCCTGCCCGGCTGTAACTTCCGGTGTCCCTTCTGTCACAACGGCCATCTTTTAGAGCGGCCGGAAGATTGTATGGACTCCGGCACTTTGCTGGAATTTCTCCGAAAGCGACGTGGTATTCTGGACGGAGTATGCGTCACCGGTGGTGAACCTACGCTCCAACCTGAGTTGCCGTCCCTGTTAGCCGAGATCAAGGCATTGGGATATTCCGTAAAATTGGACACCAACGGCAGCCGTCCGGAAGTCCTGCGCAGTCTTGTAGAAGCAGGACTTGTAGATTATGTGGCCGTGGATGCCAAGAACAGTCCCGGTCGCTATGCCGAAACTGTAGGCGTACAGCACCTGGATATGAATGCTATTGAGGAGAGCCTGAGCTATCTCATCAAAGGAAACGTGGATTATGAACTGCGCACCACCTTGGTGGAACCGCTGCATGATGCCCAGTCCATTCTGGAAATGGGTCAGTGGCTCGCATCCCTGGTTCCCGGTAAAAAACCGAAGCAGCTGTTTTTACAAAGTTTTGTAGATCGAGATACAGTTATTTTCGCAGGACTCAACGGTCCAACCCCGGAAGCGGTGACCAAATACGCTGTCATTTTGAAGAACTACGCAGAAAAAGTTACAATTCGAAACAATTAGGCACAACATATTGTGTTTGCAAAAATAATTTAGACACAACATATTGACATTTCAAAAAAACTCTTGTATAATACGGACACTGTCGGCTTTGCGGGCAACTGCACGGCAGTGCCCGTATTTTCTATATTTACAGGAGGAAAGAGAGATGTATCAGGTATTAAAGCGTGACGGCGGCACCGTCGAATTCGAAATTTCCAAGATCAGCGCTGCTATGATCAAGGCTTTCGAAGCCTTGGAAAAGCAGTATCATCCCAGCGTAATCAACATGCTGGCGCTCCAGGTCAGCGCAGACTTTGAGCCCAAAATCAGGGACGGCCTCATTGCTGTGGAAGACATTCAGGACAGCGTGGAAAAGGTCCTGTCCGAAACCGGTTACGCGGATGTTGCCAAGGCCTATATTCTGTACCGTAAGCAGCGGGAAAAGGTACGTAACGTCAACTCCGCCCTGCTCAACTACAAGGATCTGGTGGACAACTACCTTAAGATCAACGACTGGCGTGTCAAGGAAAACTCCACCGTCACCTACTCCGTTGGCGGTCTGATTCTCAGCAACTCCGGCGCCATCACCGCCAACTACTGGCTCAGCGAGATCTATGATGACGAAATTGCTGAGGCTCACCGCAGCGCCGCGCTGCACCTGCATGATCTGAGCATGCTTACAGGCTACTGCGCCGGCTGGAGCTTGAAGCAGCTGATCCAGGAGGGCTTGGGCGGCGTTCCCGGCAAGATCACCTCTTCCCCCGCCGGTCACCTTTCCACGCTCTGCAACCAGATGGTCAACTTCCTTGGCATCATGCAGAACGAATGGGCAGGCGCCCAGGCTTTCTCCTCTTTTGATACATATCTGGCGCCCTTTGTCAAGGTGGACAACCTGACGCAGAAGGAAGTCAAGCAGTGCATCCAGTCCTTCATCTACGGTGTAAACACTCCCAGCCGCTGGGGCACACAGGCGCCGTTTTCCAACATCACTCTGGACTGGGTCTGCCCCCCTGACCTGAAGGATCTGCCTGCCATCGTCGGCGGTAAGGAAATGGACTTCACCTATGGCGACTGTAAGAAGGAAATGGACATGGTCAACAAGGCATTTATCGAGATCATGATTGAAGGCGACGCCAACGGCCGTGGATTCCAGTACCCCATCCCCACCTACTCCATCACCCGCAACTTCGACTGGAGCGAGACCGAGAACAATAAGCTGCTGTTCGAGATGACTGCCAAGTACGGCACTCCCTACTTCTCCAACTACATCAACTCCGATATGGAGCCCTCCGATGTCCGTTCCATGTGCTGCCGTCTGCGGCTTGACCTCCGGGAACTGCGGAAAAAGTCCGGCGGCTTCTTCGGCTCTGGCGAATCCACCGGTTCGATCGGTGTTGTTACCATCAACCTGCCACGCATCGCCTACCTGGCTGAGAACGAAGCAGACTTCTATGCACGGCTGGACAAGCTGATGGATATCGCTGCCCGCAGCTTGAAGACCAAGCGTACCGTCATCACTCAGCTGATGGAAAATGGCCTTTATCCCTACACCAAGCGTTATCTTGGTACCTTCTCCAACCACTTCTCCACCATCGGCCTGATCGGTATGAACGAAGTTGGCCTCAACGCCAAGTGGCTGAAGGCGGATCTGACCAATGAAAAGACTCAGAAGTTTGCTCAGGAAGTGCTGGATCATATGCGTGAGCGCCTGTCCGACTATCAGGAAGCCTACGGCGACCTGTATAACCTGGAAGCCACTCCCGCAGAATCCACCACCTACCGCTTCGCAAAGCACGATAAGGAGCGTTATCCCGATATCATCACCGCCAACGAGAACGGCACTCCCTACTACACCAACTCTTCTCACCTGCCAGTGGGCTACACCGAGGACATCTTCTCTGCGCTGGAAGTGCAGGACGAGCTGCAGACCCGCTACACCTCCGGTACTGTCTTCCATGCCTTCCTTGGCGAAAAGCTACCGGACTGGAAGGCTGCTGCTGACTTGGTTCGTAAGATCGCTGAAAACTTCAAGCTGCCTTACTACACCATGTCTCCCACCTACTCTGTGTGCAGCGAGCACGGCTATCTGACCGGTGAACAGTATACCTGTCCCCACTGCGGTAAGAAGACTGAGGTCTACAGCCGGATCACCGGTTACTACCGTCCGGTGCAGAACTGGAACGACGGCAAGACCCAGGAATACAAGGACCGTAAGGTTTACAACATCGGCAATTCTTCCCTGAAGGAAGCCGCTGTACAGCCTGTGATCGAGGAAGTCTGCTGCTGTGAAGAACCTAAGGCAGAAGTCAAAGCCGGCGCTAAGGCGATCCTGTTCTCCCGTGTCACCTGCCCCAACTGCCGTGTGGCAGAAACCCAGCTGGGCAAGGCAGGCATCGCATACGAGAAGCTGATCGCTGACAAGAACGTGGAGCTTTGCAAGAAATACGGTGTCAAGGGCGCGCCCACACTGGTGATCACCGACGGTGAAAACCACGTGAATTACTACAGCGTTCCCGAGATCAAGAAGTACATCGCATCCCTGTAAAATCAATAAGGGTCGGGCAATGCCCGACCCTTTCCTACGAGGAGAGAGAATTATGCATGATATTATCATCGTTGGCGGTGGCCCAGCCGGATTGACAGCCGCCATTTACGGCCTGCGAGCAGGAAAAACCGTGCTGGTTATTGAGAAAAACGGTTTTGGCGGTCAAATCGCCTATTCCCCCAAGGTGGAGAACATTCCCGGTACAAAGGTCATCAGCGGCTCTGAATTTGCCGACCATCTGACGGACCAAGCCATGGCTCTGGGCGCAGATGTGGAGCTGGAAAAGGTCATTAAAGTAGAAAAGACCGGTGATACTTTCAAGGTCAACACCGAGGAGGAAAGCGTTTATGAAGGCCGTACTGTAATTCTTGCGGTGGGCGTGAAGCATCGGACTCTGGGCCTGCCCGGCGAAGAAGATCTGATCGGCAACGGCATTTCCTTTTGCGCCGTTTGTGATGGAGCATTTTACGCCGATCAGCACGCTGCCATGATCGGTGGCGGCAACTCTGCTCTGCAAGAAGCGCTGCTTCTGAGCGAAGTGTGCAGCAAGGTAACAGTAGTGCAGAATCTCGCGAATTTCACCGGCGAAAAGAAGTTAGCAGATGCCTTGATGCAGAAAGAAAACGTAGAGGCCTACTTCAATACTGTTGTGACCGGCTATATTACAGAGAATGGTTCTTTATGTGGCCTGCAGCTTCGAAATGAGCTGACAGGTGAGGAATCCGAGATCAAGGTCGACGGCGCATTTCTTGCCGTGGGCCTGATGCCGGAAAATGAGCCCTTTGCCGAGCACGCCAAGTTCAATCCCTGGGGTTATTTCGACTCAGGAGAAGATTGCCGCACCGATACGGAGGGTCTGTTCGTTGCAGGCGACTGCCGCAGTAAGTATATCCGCCAGGTGGTCACCGCTTCTTCTGACGGCGCCATTGCTGCCATGGCAGCCTGCCGCTGGCTGGATGCATAAAACGAATAACAGGAAACAACGGCGATGGAAATCCATCGCCGTTGTACTTATTTATTCATCCTTTTTCTTTTTGCGCGTTCCGAACACGATCAATACAATGATTGCAACACCGGAAGCAATTAATACTACCATCCACAGCGAGGTCTGGTTCTGGTCACCGGTGGTCGAAGGGCCATCGGGGGTGCTGGGGTCAGTCGGTGTAGTGGGTTCAGTAGGTGTGCTGGGACCTGTAGGGGTTGTGGGATCATCAGTACCGATCTTCTCTACCAATGCATAATAGCTGTTATGGTCGGTAACCCAGGAGATGTAGCCATTTTCAATGGTGGAATCCATAATCGTTGCCTCCCCCTCGTCGCTGACGTAGCAAACAATGGGAGACACAAAGCCCTCGGGAATTTTCACGCTGATACGAATGGTGCCATGTAGCTCCACACGGTTATTGTCCTGATCCACAAAATGGATATCCATGGGAAGAATCTTATCGCCGTGGTCAATCAGCACTTCGCCAAACCAATCATGAGCTTCCTCGTGGGTCTCGGGTATGATCTTCAACACCAGTGTCAAGTCGTTCTGGGGCGTGTCTGGAGTGACTGTGACGGCAATCCCCTCCACAGCGGTTTCATACTTTCCTTCTGATAACTCCGCTTCAACAACGCCAGGCGCCGCCGTATAGACATATTTACCGCTCACATCGATATCCTTATCATCAGAGGTTGCCGCAGAGGCCGGAACTGCTACAGATTGCAGAAGAAAAACCGCCAGAACGGATGCAAGAATCTTCTTCATATTCTCAACCTCCCATGACAGTATTTAAGGATGCGCTGCCAGCGCTGTAATAGGTGTTGGGTTCGTAAGCCATGATCTTCAAAACGATCTTCGCTCCGGTTTCCGGAACCGTGGTGAAGGCCACAGATTTAACATACTCACCTGGCTTAATCAATCCGGTTTCACCGAGAATATTTCCCTGCTCATCCATAACCCGCACTTTAATCCATGCGTAATTGCTCTCCGGGTTGGTTAGATAAAGATCGGCGCTGCCATCCACGACCTTCACCTCGCCGCAAATGGATGCCTTAAAAACCTTCGCATCAAATTCGCTGTAGCCCATCCCATCGGGTACTTCAGGCGTGCCAACCACGGCGGAAGCATCAAAAGGCGGCGGTGTAAAAACAGGTCTTTCCGCTTCCTGTCTGCCCCCAAGGGTCAGCGCCAGGATCATGCCCAGTACTGCCACAGCGCAAACAGCTATTAAAATGTAAAGGCTTTTCCCTTTCATAGAAACACTCCATAGGACATTCATTGTTCATCTTCATCCGCTGCATGTACAGTGGAGAAAGATCAATAACGAAAAATTTTGGGGGCTGCGCTGCATGCGCAGCCCCCAAATTTGCTA
>JAZOUU010000008.1:0-3383 GCA_045658365.1 Faecousia sp.
TGTTATAACCTTGATTCAGAGTCAGACCGGTATTCTCGCCATTTGCGTACAGTTCCGTGCCCTTCACTGTCAAGGAAACAGGAGCGGTTTTGCCCATTACTGGCGTAAATGCGGACTGCAGTTCAATGGTATAGGTAGATATACCGTCTGCAAACACGCTCATAGAAACCGTGCCGTTCTGCAGATATGGAACACTGCGGGATACCACACTGTAGGGCAGGATCTCCAGCGCATAACTACTGCCGGCATAACCGTTCGTAGAAATTGCTGTACCACCCATGTAGGTGATCCAACCCTCATACTTGGTGTTCTGGCTTTCAAAGGAATCGTAAATACCCTTTGTGCGGTAGAACCAATTTTCGTAATCGGTAATCCGGAGCAAAGCCTTATATTTGGGCCAGTTGCCGTAAAAGTTAATGAGCAAATCATCATTAACATTTGTCATGGCTGGGTTAGTGACAAAGGCACCGAATTTGATCTGGGTATAGTCCTCGAAGAAGGTCTCCGCAAACACATTCTGGATATTCCGGAATGTGTACAGTCCATCATAGGACACGGCAACGTTCAAAGGTCCACGGTTAAAGCTGTGACCGCCAAAGGCATTATTGCCGCCCCAGACGAACAACGGAGCACCGCCAATTATATTCATGGTGGGTTGGGTATTGGTGCCATAAACTGTAGACATGTCTACCTCGGTCCAAGTTTTCCCATAATCTTTAGACACGGAAATCGCAAAGGTTTGCGTCTGATTTGTCTGGTATCTGCAGTACCAAACCAGCTCATGAGCTTCATTTTCAAGAAGGGTGGATTCAGAGAGACCGCCTTCAGATACTTGCTCAGTAGGTACATACATTACGGTTTCTCCAAACTGCCAGCTTGCACCGCCATCATAGCTCATGAGGAACATGTTGGCGAAATCGCCGTTCAGATATTCACCGCCCACCGGGTAGATGAGGTCAACATTAGGACCTGCGCCATCCGCTGTGCTTACTGCGATGCCGTTAGAATAGGAGTCTACGCCCTTCTCAAAGCCCTCGGGGATGTCTATTATCGCCGACAAACTCCAGGTTGCGCCACCATCTTCGGACTTAACAATAATATTTTGTCTGGTATTTTTGTCTATAACTCTCCAGTATAAGGTTCCGTTATAGAATAGATATGAGCCATGGTTATACGGATCGCGAGCCGAATCGATAACCCCATTATTTACCAGGTTAAATGCGCCAGCGGGTATAACACCGCCGTCATAATACCAATAGAAACGGATACCGGAGTTTTTAATTAATACATCTTTATCCAAGGTCGTTCCGTTAGCCAATAAGGTGCCCGCCTTAATGGTGTAGGAATAACGCTGTTCGTTATCGACGTACATTTCCTTGGTGCCGTAAGTCACCTCATAAACGGATTCCTTATCGGAGCTATTCAAAGCCTGGGGATTGCCGTAGCAAATGGTCAATTCCAAGGACTCGCCATTCTTCAGCTCCGGAATCCGGACATAAAGATCGCTGCCGCTGATATCGTGATAATGATAAAGATATTCGCCGCCCAGCATGACACGAACCTTGGACAGATCATCCACAGCTTCCAAGACGGAGGAATCAATGCGGTATGCATGATCCTGATAGTCCTTGCCGCTCTTGTTGACAATCGTAACAGATGTCTCAGAGAACGTGCCGCCTTCAGCTCCGAAGACCTCTTCATAGCCTACGGTCATAATGTTACTCAGAATATTGGTAAAATCAGATTCAGGCGTATCAAACATGGTATATGTAAGATCCAGCTGAATATCATCCAGGGAATCCATATCGCTTGTATACAGTTCATCGGTCAGTGTGTAATTCACTTTAATATACCGAGCAGTAACATCAAAATTATACAAATACCAGTCTTTCCCCACATGAAGAAGCTTATAGTCCGCCTCCACTCTGGTATATGCAAATTTGGTGGCTTTTCCCATTGTAGTATATGCGGCGCTGTTGTCATTACTAACCCAGATAGAGATGGTCTCCCGGTTCAGACGGGATACCTCATCCAAATCGGTCAGTTTGATAAAGTTAACGCGTGTGAGGGTCCCTTGATCATAATACACAAGACTGTTATTATTGCTGTCAAAGTGGAAGACTTCACCGTAAGTCGCGCTATCGTATGCCACAGCCTCACCGATAGCGGGATCCTTATCCCCTCTCACTACCAAAAGGTTAGAACTGGAGGTGGAGTTACCCAAAACAATGACATCAATGCTTTTCTTATTGTCCAGCATATCAGTAGCCGTCAGCGTAACTTTTTCTGCCCCTTGGACATTATTCCGATACACAGCGCCACTGGTAGAAATCACGGACTCATTGCTACTAGTCCAAATAATATTATCAAACAGAAGCATGCCATCAGCTCGGGAATCATCTCCCAAAGTGGCGGAAAGCATCAAATCACTGGTTACCGCTTCCGCAGAGGAATTCGCACCCTTAATATCATCAAAAGACAATGCATTCACGGGTACATCGGGCTGGCCGGAGCCAAAAGCCATGTTGCTGATGTTGATGTTATAATCGCCCGACGGTCCGGCATTTGCCGCGGTATCCCGATAACAAATAAATTTAACACCTTGAGATACCAAGCGATTCGTCCACTGCATATACTTTGTGGTGCCGGTATAATGGGCCTGCTCCACACCGTCAATATAAACAGTAAGATCGCCGCTTTCGTGCCATGCAAGACCCACATTAAAGGTCTCTCCTACCACTTTATTCAGTTTCCGGGTATTATATTGCCTACCGGCAATTACGAGATAAAGGCCATCTTCTGTGTTAACAATGCCGCCCATTGTCACATCGGAAGCGTGATAAGTAGTGCCATCGGCTTTGGTATGCTTGACCTGGCCGTTAGCAATTTGCCAGGAAAATCCGTAATTGGAAATAAACGGTTCACCGTAATAACCGCCCATAGCCTCAGCAAGGTTATAGACCGGCATGGATACTGCATTAAAATCAAAGGCAAAATACAGAGTCTCATCTCGAGTCTCCATCTCGGAATAGGAAGATAACCAACTGCCCGTATAGGAGACCTCGGTTCTTGTTCCTATAGTTGCGCCAGTGTTATATCGATTATATAAATTCAGAAGGTTTGTGGAAGACGTGGCGCCGTAAGCACTATTGGTAGTTTTCACTCCATCCATACCATAGCTGGTGATGTCACTGCTAGAAATACTGTTGCTAACATTAGAAGTTTCCCACCAACTCACAGAGGAAAGTCTCAACTTCCCAATGAATTCTCCCGCAGTATCTCCGGAGCCAGCGGTAATGTGAATCGGCAGCTCTGTATTATAGCCATTAATCTCACCAAGATTTAGGCTGCTGATGGGGATCCTAAACTCTGTAATTGTACCA
>JAZOUU010000009.1:0-1422 GCA_045658365.1 Faecousia sp.
GATCTGCGTTATGCGCTGATGACCGGCTACAATGTGCATACTATGCAAAGCATGGATTGGATCTGTGATCTGGAAGAAAAACAGATCTGGGAAATGCGCGCCTGGACAGGAAGCGATATTTCTGATGAACCGTATTTTTTGGATGACCGCACACTGATCGCCTATGACTATTTGCCGGAGGGGCGGATCTCGGTGGCCCGTTATGACATCCTAACGGGAGAGCGGACGGTCATCGTGGAGAATGTGCCCCGGACCGGCGAGTTGGGATACCGGCCGATCTATAGCCGCGGCGCCGGCGGCCGGCACGGACTTCTGTATGAAGAAGACGGAAGCGTTTGGCTCATCGACCTGCGGATCAATGAGCGGAATTCTCTTGCCGGGCTTACAATGTCCGATTCCTACCGAATCGAAAGCCCAGACGGGAAACATATTTTGTTTGCGGATCAGCAACGGGCCAAGGATGAGAAAACCAGCTTTTGCTACCCGAGGATCGGTCTGCTGGATCCCAAAACCGGCGAAATGAAGGTGCTGACCCGGGATATCAGCGGAAACGCAGAGTATCTTTACGGATTCCTGGATTCCAACACCGTTGTGATCAGTTCGCGGATGGACGAAAACGACGGGTACTATCTGTATATGTACGAATTTACCGATTGACAAAACAAGAACCGCCCGCTCCTGATAGGGGAGCGGGCGGCTTTGCGCTCAGATAATAAAAAACCGGAGAAATTTCTCCGGAATTGCAAAAATACGATTGACATTTGGACGGAGTTGGTATACAATGGTATTCCATACTGTGATAGTATGCCCTTTTATGCACTTTACCCCAGCATGGACATTCTATCACAGGCGGAGATGGCTGTCAAGTATGAAAATGCATAAACTGACAACCACCCCGTGCGTATCAATGCATAAGCAACACACATTCAGGCGAAAGCGGAAAGAAAGGCTGTGATGATCTATATGGCAATGGTCAAGGACGTAAAGTTCGGCAAGACCATGCGTAAGTCCTACGCAAAGTACGATGAGATCCTTCAGATCCCCAATATGCTGAAGATCCAGAAGGACTCCTACAAGTGGTTCCTGGAAGAGGGACTGCGGGAAGTATTCAAGGATGTGGGCACCATTACCGACTTCTCCGGTAAATTGGAGCTGAGCTTCCTGGATTACTCCATGGACGACAAGCCCAAGTATACCATCGAGGAGTGCAAGGAGCGGGATGCTACCTATGCCAAGCCCATTAAGGTACGGGTGCGTCTGCGCAACACCGAAACCGATGAGATCAAGGAGCAGGAGATCTTCATGGGTGATTTCCCCGTGATGACCAATGGCGGCACCTTCGTGATCAACGGCGCGGAGCGTGTTATTGTTTCCCAGATTGTCCGTAGCCCCGGTATGTACTACGGCCATGAAGTGGACAAG
>JAZOUU010000010.1:0-1488 GCA_045658365.1 Faecousia sp.
GAAAGTCTCAACTTCCCAATGAATTCTCCCGCAGTATCTCCGGAGCCAGCGGTAATGTGAATCGGCAGCTCTGTATTATAGCCATTAATCTCACCAAGATTTAGGCTGCTGATGGGGATCCTAAACTCTGTAATTGTACCATTGGTTTTTTTCTCGGTATTGGCGAGCTTTGGTACACTTGTGTAAACCTCGTTCAGCGTTACATACACCCTATCCGAGGCGCTGCTGCAATTAACTGCAAAATACAAATATGTTCTGTCCCACTGTACACCAAAGGTGGCCTTAAGGGTTGCGCCATACATAATCTGCCCGGGCAATACCCAGCCTTCATTCGCGCCAAGTCTGCCATTTATTGTGATGGCCTCCGAGCCGGTATTGGTAGTATACCCAGCAACAAGAACCGGTTCCGCAGTACTGCTCTTATTCTCTCCGCTGGGATTAAAATTGTTGCTTTGAAAACCCGACCAGTCAAGCCCTGTTGCTCCGGCTGTTACGGCAAACACGCCCATAGGTAACATACTGAATAATATAGTCAGTATTAGCAACAATGCAAAGATTTGTTTTTTCATTCTGTAAAGTCTCCTTTTTAAGGCTGCAGGTGTTTCAAAACTTACAGGTTTTGTATGTACTAAAATACGATTGTATAGTATCATGATTGCTGATATTTTGCAACAGTTATTTCCAGCTCTGCATAAGAAATTTCATGTTGCTGTATTAAACATATATAAGAAAAAGGACGGATTAAATCCGTCCTTTTTCTTATCATTAATTATTAGGGGTAATACGAATAGTTACTCCGCCAATGGTGGTTTTTTCTTGCAGATCCGGGATGGCATCACCGGAAAGTTTTAGCGTCCATGTTACAATACCATCTGCAACAGGTTCACCAAACTTTTCTGCCGGCGCAAGGGTTACAGAAGCCGTTTCGGGAGTGTCGTCCTCATCAAAACTGCCAGTGACCCCTTCATAGCCTTTATCCGACGTATACGTTACAGATACCTGCATTTCACTTGTACATTCATTCTTAACGGTGATCTGATCGTCCCCTTCGCCAACAGGTTTCCAGACATTATCCCTGTAGCATAGAAAATCCATACTTCCCCATTCAATGGTTATGTAGACACCGTAGACAGAACGCATTACAACATCGGATTCCAGTACATTTTCATTTCTGTCCATGACGACGCACTTGTATTGCCAGGTTTCATTTCCACTTTCTCCAACAGTTAAAGAATCTGTGGTATAGGTGGAAGAGGTTGCACCATCGACTATCTGCCAAGTAGCACCGCCATCCTTACTGACGTACCACTGATACATCAATCCATAGCCCTGTGCAACCACGCGGAAGGTTGCTGTTTCGCCGATTATAACTTCTTGAGAGGTGGGCTGAGTAATGATCTTAAGCTCAACCTCCCGAATTTCACCGGTATAAGGGATTGCATCCAGATTGGACTGTACCAGAACCTCATCAACCAGAACAGCTTCATC
>JAZOUU010000011.1:0-2313 GCA_045658365.1 Faecousia sp.
ATACAAGTCCTCCATCACAGAATATCTGCATTATACCATTATATATTATAAATTTCAATTCTTATCCACATATTGCCAGTGAATTTGGACAAACTACTCCGGAGGTGAGTTTATGCCGGAGAAAACTTATTTTGGAGAAATGACCGACGAAAATGTGAGCAACATCTTTCGGGATGCGGCAGATTTTGTTCGCAGGGAGCTGCGATGCGGTGCATTTCGGCTTTATGCCTACGCCATTGATGGACTTGTGGCGGCGGCCTATGCATCGGACTATATTTTTAAACCCATTACACAGCATCTGCAGGCAGATACTATGCAGATGCTTTATCAGCATGCTCTGGATGGCATGATCTATAACAGCGTAGCTGTGCCTTGCCAGGATCTTGATCAGATAGCCAAGCTGCTGGTTAACGGCTTTTGCGTGGTGCTGTTTCCCTGTGTGGGTGCCATCGGCTTTGAGGTCAAGACTCCGGATAAACGGAGCACCTCTGCACCAGAGGTGGAGAACACCGTCAAAGGTGCCAAGGATGCCTTTGTGGAAACGATTCGCTCAAATACCAGCTATATTCGCCGCCATCTGCGTTCACCGGACCTGCGGATTTTCGAGACCCAGGTGGGCAAGCGATCCCTTACCAATGTGAGCGTGATCTGGTTGGAGGGTATCACGAACCCCGATCTGGTGGAAAGAATGAAGTCCCGACTGGCGCAGATCGATATTGACGGCCTCATCAGTCCGTCTGCAGTGGAGGAGTATGTCACCGGCTCCCGGCTGACACCGTTTCCGTTGCTGCAGTATACCGAGCGATCTGACCGATTTTCCCAAGGTTTGCTTGATGGCAGGGTAGGGCTGCTGGTGGATGGCTTGCCGGTAGGCTATCTTGCCCCTGTGGATATTGGTTATTTAATGAACTCTCCGGAGGATCGCAGCAGAGATTTTGTATCTGCGTCCTGGACCCGGATCCTTCGGTATGTCGCATTGCTGATAGATTTGCTGCTACCTGCGTTGTTTGTTGCTATGACGGTTTACCACCGGGGTCTGCTGCCGAAGCTGCTGGGGGATGTGGTTATGAAAAGCAAGCAGACCGTTCCTTTCTCTGCAGCCTGGGAAACCCTGTGCCTGCTGATCGCTTTTGAACTTCTGCAGGAGACCGGTATACACCTGCCCCAAAACATCGGAAATTCGGTATCTATCATCGGCGGCATTGTGGTAGGCACTGCAGCGGCAGAGGCAGGACTCCTTTCGCCGGTGGCGTTGATCGCAGTCAGCATAGCAGGGATCTGCGGCTTCGTGTTGCCAAACAGAGATCTGGCAACGGCAGTGCGTGTGTGGCGGTTCGCATTAACGGTGCTGGCGTCACTATGGGGACTGCACGGTATGGCACTCGGACTGCTGGTGCTGTTTTTGCATCTTATCAGTTTGAAGAGCTTGGGTGTATCCTATATTATACCTTTTGAAAAGGGGATTCTGCGCAAGCGACTTGTAAAGGATAAGTGGCGCAGCAGGCACACAAAGCCTCAGGACAGAAGAAATCAAAAATAACTCAAAAAATGAAAATTACTGCTTGACAAACAGGGCGGTGTTTGATATTATAACCGAGCGCTTCCGGCAGGGGGCGCAAAAGTATGCCCGAAGCGCGGAGAAAAATGTTGAGAAAAGTGAAAAAAGTTCTTGACAATGCTTGGCGTTTGTGGTAGACTTAACAAGCTACCCTCGCTTGGGGGTAAGCAACCTGTACCTTGTAAATTGAATAACGCAAAGACGAACATTTAACACCTTGGACAATTATATGGATTGTTTAAGTTTTCGTGAAAACGAATTAACAGCCAACGAAATTCTTGAGTAATATTGCTAGAAGCAAATTATTCAAAAACTTGATTTGAGGTACTTCGGTACTTTAGATACAATTTTTTGAGAGTTTGATCCTGGCTCAGGACGAACGCTGGCGGCGTGCCTAACACATGCAAGTCGAACGGGGTTACGAGAGCTTGCTTTTGTAACTTAGTGGCGAACGGGTGAGTAACGCGTGAGAAACCTGCCTTTCAGTGGGGGACAACAGTTGGAAACGACTGCTAATACCGCATAACATACACGGACCGCATGATCTGTGTATCAAAGCTTAATGTGCTGAAAGATGGTCTCGCGTCTGATTAGCTTGTTGGCGGGGTAACGGCACACCAAGGCGACGATCAGTAGCCGGTCTGAGAGGATGAACGGCCACATTGGGACTGAGATACGGCCCAGACTCCTACGGGAGGCAGCAGTGGGGAATATTGGGCAATGGGGGAAACCCTGACCCAGCAACGCCGCGTGAA
>JAZOUU010000012.1:0-3221 GCA_045658365.1 Faecousia sp.
ATACTGCGAAGAAGTTGGTTGTGATGTATGGGGATTGCTTTGCAGTATGAAAGCAATTAGTGGTGAACCTGTATGCTTATGGCTTCCTAAAAACTACATCAAAACAGGAACATCTGAATATGTGCAGGGTGTAGAGGTAGCAATGGACTATTCGGGTGAAATCCCAGATGGGTTTGATGTTATTGAACTGCCCAAATGCAAATATATTATGTTCCAAAGTGAACCTTTTGCAGAGGAGAACTTTGAAGAAGCTATTCTGCAGATGTGGGACGCTATCAAAAAGTACAACCCTCAAAGTATTGGATATACTTGGGATGATAGCAACCCCCGTATTCAGTTAGAGCCTATCGGCACACGAGGATATATTGAACTGCATCCAGTAAAAAGCATTTGACAAATTCCAATATGTCGTACTGATTTGGAATCAGCAAGCGTTTAGTTATATTTTCCGCAAGCGAATCTATAATAAAATAGATACCGCAAGGTATCAGCGCTCCCAACTATAAATTACACCAAACGAGTGTACGGGCCTTCCTTGTCACTCTTGGCATATTAGCGATAGCTGATATTGGTACAACAGGCGGGAAAATTAAAAGGTTCACATCAACGATGTGATAATGTAGCAGGTGGAATCATTCAACTGGTATGGGCGAGTCGTTTAACGGCTCGCCCATTTGTTATGCCTGTAGTACCAATAGCTTAGACGGTTATGCTTTCACATTCGGGTTCCGGAACCCGAATGTGGTAGCATAAACGGCTAATTCAAATATCTTGACGCAAATTTGACGCAACACTATGCACAATGATATATACGATACACAACGATACCCCACGATTGACTATAAAATACCCAAAGATATACACGATATTACACGGTATAAACGGCATCAAACAGCAGGCAGATAACTCCAAGAGATAATCTATCTCTCATCAAGAACTTCAAAAACCCAGAAACCGCAACGGTTTCTGGGGTTTTTTTGGCTTAATTTTTAACTCAAATTAAAATGCATTCATCATAATAAAGAAGTATGCAATCATTCCGATAATGGTCAAAACGGTGAAAAACATCACACAATTTTTGATCGTTCTGATTAGACTTAATTGTTTGTATGTAAGATACTCTCTTATTTCAGATTCGGTTAAATCTGATTCGTAAATTGTATAGAAATCTGTTTCTGATGTCTCACCACTATCATAAACATAGGCATAAACACCTTCAGGAAGCGTTCCACCATTTTTCAGCAACTTTTGGTATTCTTTATTCTCTTGTTTTGTGCAAGGGATTTTCTGCAATAAATCAAACTCAAATTTGTGAGCGCGTAACTCGTCTCGCAAGTTAATCTTTTGCTGTGCCATTATTTATACCTCCATTTCGCCATATTATTATAACACAATTAAGCAAAATTTCAATAATATTAACACAATTACAGAACACCTTTCTCTTACTCCAAGAAACTGTAACGGTCTTTAAATTTTTATGCAAACACGCCCGAAGGCCATATAGCCTTCGGGCGTGTTAATTACATAGAATCAATTGCTGAATCTACCCTTGTTGTTGGACTTGGACTTAGATGCGATCACGATCCAGCCAATGGCTGCCACAAGAATCGCCCCTGTGCCAAAGCCGATTGCAAGCCATCCCCACCAGGGAACTACATCAAAGAACGTCAGCGCAGGCACTGTTCCTGTCCGCTCCTGCTGGCATACACCGCAGGTGTAGACGATCTTTCCGGCCTTGTTCAGCTGGGGCTGCACCGTTACAGTACCGCCGTTCCAAATGTGATTTCCGTCCTCCAGCTTGGAGTGGCAGTCTTGGCATTCTTTCCAGTGCCGGTTTTCGTCATAATCCCAATCTTCGCCAACATTGTGCCGTACCGGCCGCTGATAATTGCAGGTGTTGCACAGCTCGTCGCAGGTACTGTCATAGACGTGGGCCTCTTGCGCCGTTGCCTCCCCACAGCCCAGACACAGCTGCCAGTGCACATGCTCGTCCTGCTGATAGGTGGTGTCATATCTGTGCTGATGTCCCCTAGCCGGGACAATCACAAAGTTACAGACAGTACAAACCTGGTCGGTGTACTCCCCTGCTTCCGGGCCGGGGACGTGAGCTTCCAGTTCGGTCTTCTCTTTGCAATTCACGCATTCATGCCAATGCCCGGTTGCATCTCCGACCCACGTTTCCTCAAATACATGGCTGGTTTCCCGGGTTTCGCCGCAGTCGTAACAATCTGTATCGCAGTCATGGTCATAGGTATGGGCGCCGGAATCCTTCTTTCCGCAGATACTGCAACTGCGGCTATGACCGGATTGGCCCACGCTCTTCCAATCGCTGTATTTATGGTCGCAGGCAACCTTTATGGACAGTACTTTTTCCAACTCAACCTGCTGATTGTTGATCAAAAGCTTCACCGAGATGGAATTTGACTCAAAGGCAGCGTTGCTCTTTACCTTAAAGGTCATGCGGAAAATATTTCCGGACAGCTTTGCCGCTGAATTCAGCGCGAACACACCATCTTTACTGGATGTGCTAAAATTCTTCAGTGCTGTATCGCTCATCAACCATTCGCCCTCGACCAGTTCCAGTCCGCTGCCATAGCTGACCTCAATACCACCGGTTCTGCAGGAATCCAGATTCGACACATACACCGTAACGGTAAATTTATTACCACGATATACTGTGGTATTACCAACCACCAAGCTGGCTGCGCCGGCTGCAGAAGCCGGGATCGCCAAGACTGCGATCAGCAAAACCGCAAGAAGTAACATTGCAATTTTTTTCATATCTCTCTCCTAAGCTTATGTTACGAAAGCGTCAACGGATACTTATCCGGAAACACCACGTGCCGCAGCAGGTAAATGGCATCATCTTCATTCACCTGGCCGTTTGCATCGAAGTCCGGCTCGCAGAAAATGGGGTATTTGTCCGGGAACACCACATGCCGCAGCAGATAGATGGCATCGTCCTCATTCACCGCTTGATTCCGGTCAATATCCCCTACGGGGTACACCAGTTCATACACGGCAATGTACTCTGCATTTCCGGTACAGTCCACAATGGGGCGATCCCAGCCTGCAAAGCGATATTCGCCCCGACTATCCGCCGGCCTTGTGGGGTCTGCCGGAGCGCTGACACTCTCTCCGTAGGCATACTCGGCACTGCTTATGATGCTGCCATCATAGTTTTTGAACACCACCGTCAGCTTTTTGATCTCCACAGGGAA
>JAZOUU010000013.1:0-1519 GCA_045658365.1 Faecousia sp.
AATCCGATGGTGTGGTTCCGGTAAGAGTCCCAGTCCCGGTCGCTGTATTTTTTCGTAGATATGCCGTTGATGATCAGATCGCCGCTGTCATAGCGGTTCAGGCCGCCGGCGATGTTGAGCATGGTGGTTTTTCCGGAGCCGGACGCACCCAGAACAGCAACAAATTCGCTGTCCCGGAAGCTGACGCTGGCGCCGTCCAGTGCACGCTGTTGAAATCCTCCGGCGGAATAGGTTTTTACAATGTTTTTCAGTTGAAGCATAATCTTCCTCCTATTCTGCAAGGATTATAGCACAGGGCCGTTGCGCTTGCAACAAAAAAGAAATGAACATTTCGTAAAAAATGGACGCGGCTTTGGGCGGCCTCACATAGGGATTTACACGGTTTTGAATCAATCTTTTCCCCCACAGAAAGTCCATCGTCCTCGAAATACATCCAGTATTTCATCGTCCTCTGAATATTCCTGTGAGGAAGAATCTTAGCTTCAAAACTGCGAAGCACTCCAAAGTGGGAGATTTTTCTGCAAGACAAAAGAAAATACCACGGTAAGGCTGACGCCTGCCGTGGTATTTTGTTGCAGGATTGCGGGAAAAGGTCCAGTTTGGAGCGTATAAATCCCTATGTGAGGTCGCCCTTCGGGGCGCTTTTTCTTACTTCTTGGGCTTTTTGATTTTGTTCAGCTGGGCGTTGAGATCCAGAAGTTCTTCCTTGGTGAAGGAGATGTTCATCATGCCCACCATGCTGGTCAGCCGCAGCAGGGTGAAACCGCCCATCATCTGCATCATGCCTTCGTTCAGCTCAAAGCCGGCAGCCTTTTCGCCGCCACTCATGGCACCCTTGAGCTTTAGAAACAATTTGCCCAGGATCAACTTGCCCCGGAGGGTAGCCAGAATTTCACTGAGCTTGCTGTTGAGCGACAGACGGCCTTCCGGTTCGGTGATATCAAACCAGTTCAGCACCGCGCCCTTTTCCTTCAGCCGGTAGCTTTCGTTGGGAGTGTCTACCTTGCGGATGACACTCTCGTCCTTCAATTCTCCGGCCACCGCTGCCAGCTGAGTGGTTCCTGCATTGGGAACATCGAAGTAGAAGAAGTGGTCTGCCGCTTCTTTTACACCCAGAGATACGCCGTTGGCAAACAGCTCCACAGTGGGCTGATTGGAATAAACCGTAACTTTGGTTACGTCTTCCACGCGGTCAATATAGCGCTTACCGCACAGATGGACAAAGGGCTCGTTACTGAGCCATGCTTTGTAGGCATAGAATGCGTCTTTCTTGTATTTCCGGTCAAAGGTCATGAGACCTTTGTGGTTCTGGCCGTTCTCGCCACCCTCAGCCCGGGCATCTGCGCCGAAGTCGAACATATTCCACACATGGGTCGCCCACAGATACTTCCGGGAGAACAGCTGCTTGATCAGCTCTTCGTGGTAATAGGCCTGGTATTCCTCGGTGTAGTCTCCCTGCATGGGATTGGAGGTGTGCCAGTTCAGTGCTTCGCAGCCATATTCGGAGCAGCCGATGGGA
>JAZOUU010000014.1:0-44442 GCA_045658365.1 Faecousia sp.
GAAAACCTCAATAATTTATCGGCGCCAATACATAGCGAGGTCCCGCAATGTATGGAAGAATATGGCACCGGATACGGCTATATTGCTTACCAGACCATTCTAAACCGCGACTACGTGGACGCTTCTCTTAGTTTAGAATCACTGGGTGATCGCGCACAAGTTTATATAAACGATCACCTTGTTGGTATTCTTTATATAAACGACAGTTTAAGTATTCAGATAAATGCCAAGATTGGAGACAGGCTAACAATTCTATGCGAAAATATGGGCAGGGCCAATTTCGGCTCTAAAATGATGCGCAAAAAAGGCATTGCAGGCAGATGCCTAATAAACGGCAAGATACATTTCAACTGGCAGGTCTATCCGCTACCAATGGATAACTTGGAAAAACTTGATTTTTCTAATAACACTTTCAATGAAAGTTCCGCTTTTTATAAAGGTTATATTAGTATTGACAACGTATATGATACGTTTTTAAAATTAGATAACTTTACAAAAGGCTTTGTTACCATTAACGGCTTTAATCTTGGCAGATACTGGGATATCGGACCGCAAAAAACGCTGTACGTTCCCGCTTCTGTTCTAAAACAGGGACAAAATGAAATTATCGTATTTGAGTCAGATGGCATCAAAGGCACCGCTGAAGCAGAATTTTGTGATACCCCCATTCTTGGATAAGAAAACGGCACCGTGTACGGTGCTGTTTTCGTTTTTGGCCTTGCCAAAGTAAAAGGCTTGACCGATTTGGTCAAGTCTTTTTATGTAGGGAATGCATTTATGCATTCCGCAAATGGAACGGATCAATCCGTTCCCTACAATTAAAACGATGTGGTTATCCAATAAATCAATCCATACACAACACTTGCGCTCACACCATACACAATACCAGGTCCTGCGATTGTAAACATCTTGGCGCCAACGCCCAGGATGAATCCCTCTGCTTGTGTCAACTTAGGACGCAGTGTTTTTTGTCGAAATTGTGCAAAACAGTTTTAAGTGTGTCGCATTTTGTCAGCCTTGCAATTATGTCCGGATTATTGTACTATATGTATGATAATTTGATTATACACCAGTTAGAGAGGTGAATTGTATGGTTGAAAACTGGAAAGAAGAATTTGCTCCCCATATTCTCGCACGGGGCAAAAAATATTTTGAAGAAGGAAAAGTCTCAAACATTATTCAAGACGGAAACAAGATCACCGCACATGTAGACGGCACAGAGGACTATGTTGTAGAGGTCAATCTACCCGGTGGTGTTCCTGACAATTGGCTCTGCTCTTGCCCTTATGCTGTTCATGGTAATTGCAAACACAAGGCTGCTGTCCTATTCGCAATTGAAGCTGGTGAATATATTTTTACCGGCAACTCTACAGATTCGAAGGATAACAATATAGATGAGGTTTTCTCTCTTCCTTGGTATGATGCAATTGAAAATTTGAGTTCCAACAGTCTTCGCCTTTTTCTTCGGGACTTTGCTTATAACAACCAGAAGATACGAGAGCATCTTTCTATTTGGTATATGCGCCGCCTTCCCAATGGTCTTTTGAATGAATGGAAAGATGTTTTGTTAACCTACGCTACCGCAAGAGCGGGAGGACACCGATATGTACCTGAAGATGAAGTTAATTATTTCATTTCCGAGATAAGAAGTGCATTAGATGAACGTTTTATCTTGCTACGTAACGTCGGTGCAACAATGGATGCATTTTATTGGCTTGGCACAGTCTTTGAAATTATAGCACAGAAGATATATATTGACGAACCAGGAGATTTCGGCATATTTTATTCTGATTGCGTAGACGACTGGTCAGCTTTAATCGAAGAAGCATCCAATGAGCAGCAACAACAAATGTATGAATGGTTTTGGAAACATCATAATGTTTTCTTTTCCCATGCTCACAGTGCAACAGATATTGAGTTTCTTTACCTTCCGTGGGGGGATGATATTGAAAGAAAAGGCCTTGAGCTTGTCGACAAACTGATTGCAAATTGCCACAATGATAAGGAATTGGCTATGCTGATGGACTGCCGTGTTGAGATCATGGATTTCTTAGATTGCTCCTACGAAGAGGTGTGGAGTTTCTGGGAACAACATCTTTCTCACAATTATGCGCGACATCGACTTTTGGAAAACTATTACTCGGAGCCAGAAGATCGCATACATATTGTTCCCTTGTTAAAGCGCCTAAAAGAAATAGACATTGATGATCTCCCTCGTTTAATTCAAGACAGTGTATGGTTGACAATGATGTATTGGGAGGAAAACAAATCCCAAGAATACCAATTAGAACGAGCAACACTTTTAACGCAGTATCGGCCAATGTTGGAGCAGAAACTTCCCAAAGTCTTGGATAAACAATCTGCCCGTAATTTCATTGCCTGCTTGGATGCCTTGCGTTCCTTAAAAGATGACGAGGTCAATCAAATAATAGAAGAATTGGTTGAGAAACTATGCTCTAATCCAGCCATTGCCCGAAAAGGTATTGTTGAATTGGTAAATAGTGCTGGTTATGAATGGCCCAAAGCCTATCGTTTCCCACAATAAACAAACGGCTTGACCAAGTGGTCAAGCCTTTTGTGTTAGAACAATGTTGTTATCCAATAAATAAGTCCATATACCACACTGGCACTCACGCCATACACGATCACAGGTCCTGCTATCGTAAACATCTTTGCGCCGACGCCGAGGATGAATCCCTCCGTCTTAAATTCCACTGCCGGGGCGGCGATGGAATTGGCAAAGCCGGTAATGGGCACCAGCGTGCCTGCGCCGGCATACTTAGCAATATTATCATAAAGGCTGAGCCCCGTCAGCAGTGCGGAAAGCGCCACCAGAGACATAGCCGTAGCTGTTCCTGCGCTGTCTTTATCCAGTCCCAGGGCCGCATAGCCATTCATGGCCAACTGTCCCAGAACGCAGATCAGTCCGCCGATCCAAAAAGCATTCAGGCAATCCCGCCACATGGGAGATTTTGGCGACATTTCGCCCACCAATCTTCCGTATTCTTTTTCCGTCATTTCCATCCCTCCGAAAATAGCTTTCCCAATTTTCAAGAATCTATGAACATCCCCACTTTGCCTTGCTTTTTTTCAAATTCGTGGATATACTAGATACAAGCCCTTGAAAGGAGTAATTTATGCCCTATTTTTACGGTTTTGATATAACCTATCTGTATCTGGTACTGCCCTGCATCCTTTTATCCTTAATTGCCAGCGCGAAAGTAAATTCCACCTTCAATAAATATTCCAAAACCATTTCTTCCCGACGGATCACCGGCGCAGATGCCGCCCGGCGTGTGCTCAGCGCCAACGGTGTCACCAATGTGCGGATCGAACGCATTGGCGGTAACTTAACCGACCATTACGATCCGAAAGCCAATGTGATCCGCCTGTCCGACAGCGTGTATGACAGTCCCTCAGTAGCTGCCATCGGCGTTGCCTGCCATGAGGCCGGCCATGCCGTGCAGTATGCCCAGCACTACGGCCCCATCAAGCTCCGGGCTGCCATTATCCCGGTAACAAATATCGGCAGCAAGCTGGCAATGCCGCTGATTTTGCTGGGACTTCTCTTAAGCTTTGGCGAATCCGTTTCCTATACCTTCGTGTATCTGGGCATCGCCTGTTTCGGTCTTTCCCTTGTATTTCAGCTGGTCACTTTGCCGGTAGAATTCAACGCAAGCCGCCGGGCCATGGAGGCCATTGAAACCGGTGAGATCCTAACCTACGAGGAGCAGCGGGGCGCACGAAAAACCCTCACCGCTGCCGCCATGACCTACGTGGCCGCCACCGCCGTGGCTCTGGCGCAACTGCTTCGGCTTCTGGTGATCTTCGGCGGCAACCGGCGCCGGGATGACTAAATTAGCCCTTTTTCCGCTCCGGTATTGACAACCGGGGCGGATTCTTATATAATTCCAGAGTGTGAAAAGTATGAAAAGTGTGAAAGGAGATCGCTATGGCTGGCGGAAAGCACATTTTAGGCAAGCAGGCCTCCCAGCGGGTCTTTGGCACAGCCAAAGTCGGTGACCGGGGGCAGATCGTGATTCCCAAAGAAGCCCGGGAATTTTTCGGCATTGAACCGGGGGATACTCTGCTGATACTCGGCAAAGAGAACACCGGTCTTATCGTTACCAAACCCGAAACCCTCAACGATCTGGCAGCACGGATCTTCAACACCGTAGAAAAAGGGGACTGAAACCATGGACAAAATCAATGCATTATATGAAAGCATGGGCATCTCCCCTGCTGTTTACGCATACGGAGAGGCAGCCATCAGCCGCCTCCGGGATCGTTTTGACGAAATTGACAAGGTAGCGGAGTACAATCAGGCAAAGGTATTGGCCGCTTTTCGGAAAAATCGGGTCAGCGCCACCTGCTTTGCCGCCTCCTCCGGCTACGGCTACAACGACGAAGGCCGAGACAAGCTGGAACAGGTCTATGCAGACACCTTCGGCGCGGAAGCTGCCCTGGTGCGCCCCCATATCACCTGCGGCACCCACGCCCTGACCATCGCCCTCAGCGCAAACCTGCTGCCCGGCGACGAGCTGCTCTCCCCCGTGGGTCTGCCCTACGACACACTGCAGGAGGTCATCGGTATCCGTCCCAGCCCCTGCTCTCTGGCGGAGTATGGTGTTAGCTACCGGCAGGTGGATCTGCTCCCCGATGGTGGGTTTGACTACGACGGCATCCGGGCCGCTATCAACGAAAAGACTAAGCTCATCACCATCCAGCGTTCCAAAGGGTATGCCACCCGCCCCACCTTCTCCGTTGCCCAGATTGGCCGGCTGATTGCTTTCTGCAAGGAAATTAAGCCAGATGTGACCATAATGGTGGATAACTGCTACGGTGAATTTGTGGAAACTTTAGAGCCCTCCGAAGTGGGCGCAGACATGATTGTTGGAAGCCTGATCAAAAACCCCGGCGGCGGTCTTGCCTCCTCCGGCGGTTACATCGCCGGCACACAAGCATGCATCGACCGCTGCGCTTACCGCCTTTCCGCCCCCGGTTTGGGTCAGGAAGTCGGCGCAAACTTTGGCCTCATGCCCCAGATGTATCAGGGCTTCTTCCTTGCCCCCACCGTCACCGTCAATGCGGAAAAGGGTGCGATCTTTGCTGCGAATCTTTACGAACCCCTGGGCTTTCGCTGCGTTCCCAATGCCACGGAAAGTCGTCACGATATCATTCAGGCGGTAGAACTGGGCAGTGAAGAAGGCATGATCGCTTTCTGCAAGGGCATCCAGGCTGCCGCTCCGGTGGACAGTTTTGCCACCCCCATTCCCGGCGATATGCCCGGCTATGAATCTCAGGTGATCATGGCGGCCGGTGCGTTCGTGCAAGGCAGCACCATGGAACTGTCTGCGGACGGCCCCATCCGCCCTCCTTACGCAGTATATTTCCAGGGCGGTCTGACCTGGAGCCACGCAAAACTCGGTATTCTCATGAGCCTGCAAAAAATGGTGGATGCAGGACTCGTCACACTAAAATAAAGAAAGAGGTAATATAATATGTCTTGGTTTTGGTTTGCAATTATCGCGCTACTCTGCTGGTCCGGCTCTGACTTTTTCTCGAAAATCGGTTGTCGGGATGCCAAGGATAAATACAGCCAGTTTAAGATGGTCATGGCTGTGGGCCTTGTTATGGGCGTTCACGCGCTCATCGAAATCATTGGCGGTGTTGAGATCAGCTGGCAAGTAATCTGGACTTATCTGCCAGTTTCCCTGCTGTATATCGGCTCCATGGCACTTGGTTATGTGGGATTGCGCTACATAGAGCTTTCTATCTCAAGCCCCATCTGCAATGCCTCCGGTGCGCTGGTTGCCATCATCGCCATCCTTTCCGGTACTGCAGATGCCATGGAAGTCCCCCAGTATGTTGCCATTGCCTTGGCCTGTCTGGGTGTCATCGGTCTGGGCTTTGTGGAAGCCAATGAAGATACCGAACTTCGGGCCAAACGGCAGGAAGCCTCCAACTACAAATACGCAAAAAGCTGGCTAGCGCTGGCACTGCCCATTGCCTACTGTCTTTTAGATGCCGCTGGCACCTTCGCCGATGACATTGTTCTGGAAACCCTCAATGAAGACAGCGCCAATGTTGCCTATGAGCTGACCTTCTTTGCCGCCGGTATATGCTGCTTCATTTATACGGTTTTGATAAAAAAGCAGCCGCTGATTGCCAATGTGGAGCGCCCCAAGTACATCGGTGCTGTCTTTGAAACTGCCGGTCAGCTTGCCTACATCTATGCCCTGGCCAGCGGCGAGGCTGCTTTGGCAGCCCCCATCATCGCTTCTTACTGCATGGCAAGTGTCCTGTGGAGCCGGATTTTCCTGAAGGAAAAGCTGAGCTGGAAGCATTATGCCTGTATCGCCGTCACCTTTGCCGGCATTCTGATTATGGGTATCTACGATATGTAACTGTTTTCGCCCACAGTTCAAAACTGTGGGCGAAAATATTATTTCTTGGAAATTTTTCTTGCTTTTCTCATAGAAATGTGCTAGGATATCCGAGATATAGAAAAGGCGATGAATGGGTCGTCCTGTACGAAATGCACTCCTTTCAGCGAATGTGGAACGGTGGGAGCCACATAGGTGCAGTACCGGGCTTTCCCCCAGGAGCTGCGGCCTGAACCTTGAGTAGGGCTTGCCGGGTGATTCCGTTAAAGATCTTAGGCGTGACTGCGCCGAAAGCTGCGCTGAATTTCAGCGAATTGCGGGTGGTACCGCGGAAGGAAGTCCTTTCGTCCCGATTCTGGGATGGAAGGATTATTTTTTTGCAGATAATCCGATAGGAGGATAAATATATGAAACAACAACTGGAACTGATCCGGCAGCAGGCTCTGGCCTCTCTGGCTGCCGCCGATACCCCTGCCGCTCTGGAAGAACTGCGGGTCAAGTGGCTGGGCAAAAAGGGCGAACTGACCGCTGTGCTGAAAATGATGGGCAAGCTCTCCGCCGAGGAACGGCCTGTTATGGGTCAGCTTGCCAACGCGGTCCGAGCTGAAATTGAAGAGACTCTGGAGCAGCGGAAAACTGCCATCCATGCCGCGGTACTGGAGGCAAAGCTGGCTGCGGAAGCCATCGACGTCACCATCCCCGGCGAAGAAGTTACCATGGGTCACCAGCACCCCATGAATCAGGTGCTGCAGCAAATTAAGGACATTTTCGTAGGTCTGGGCTATCAGGTGGTAGACGGCCCGGAAGTGGAGCTGGCAAGCTACAACTTTACCCGGCTGAATATTGAAGAAGGTCACCCCTCCCGTGACCGCAGCGACACCTTCTATTTCAACGATGACGACAGCATTCTGCTGCGCACCCAGACCAGCCCCATGCAGATCCGCTTCATGGAAAATAACAAACCCCCTCTGTGCATGCTGGCTCCCGGCCGTGTGTTCCGCAAGGACGAAGCCGACGCCACCCACTCCCCCATGTTCCACCAGATCGAAGGCCTGGTGGTGGATGAAAATATCACCATGGGCGATCTGAAGGGCGCTTTGGTGGCCATTATGAAGAAGATTTACGGTGAGGAATCCGAGATGCGGTTCCGCCCCCACCATTTCCCCTTTACCGAGCCCAGCTGCGAAATGGATATGCAGTGCCATAAGTGCCACGGCACCGGCGAGGTAAACGGAACTGTCTGCTCCACCTGCCACGGCGAGGGCTGGATCGAGCTGCTGGGCGCCGGCATGGTGCACCCCGAGGTTCTGAGAAACTGCGGCATTGACCCGGAGAAGTACAGTGGCTTTGCCTTCGGCATGGGTCTGGAGCGTATGGCCATGGGTCGTATGCGCATCAACGACCTGCGGCTGATCTTCGACAATGACATTCGTTTCCTGAATCAATTCTAAGGAGGGATAGACTATGAAACTCAACAGAAAATGGCTGCATGAGGAATTTGTGGATTTATCCCACATCTCCGATCGGGAATATGTAGAAAAGCTCACGGTTTTCGGCCAAAAGGTGGAAACCTGGGAGCGCCTTGACGCAGAAATCAAGAATGTCAAGGTGGGCAAGGTTCTGTCCATCGTCCGGCATGAAAACTCTGACCACATGTGGGTATGCCAGATTGATGTGGGCGAGGAAGCTCCGGTGCAAATCGTTACCGGCGCTCAGAATGTCCGTGAGGGCGATCTGGTACCTGCCGCATTGCACAATTCCTATCTTCCCGGCGGCGTGCATATCACCAAGGGTAAGCTCCGCGGTGAAGTCTCCAACGGTATGCTCTGCGGTTTGGAAGAGCTGGGCCTGACATTAAACGATTATCCCGATGCCATTCTTGACGGCATTTGGATTCTCAATAACGAAACTTGCAATGTGGGCGACGATATCAACACCGTTATCGGCAATGACGACACTGTGGTGGATTTTGAGATCACCAACAACCGTCCCGACTGCTACTCCATCATTGGCCTGGCAAGAGAATCCGCTGCCGCTTTCGGCCTGCCTATGAAGCACCATGAGCCGGTGGTAAAGGGCAGCGATGCCGGTTCTATCTTCGAAAGGCTGGATGTGGAAGTCCCTGCGGAAGATCTTTGCAACCGCTACACCTCCCGGATGGTGGCCAATGTCAAAATTGCCCCCTCCCCCAAGTGGCTGCGGCAGCGCCTACGCGCCAACGGCATTCGCCCCATCAACAACATCGTGGATATCACCAACTATGTGATGCTGGAATACGGCCAGCCCATGCATGCCTTTGACTACCGGTATGTTTCCTCCGGGAAAATCGTAGTCCGGGAAGCGGAAGCCGGGGAAACTCTCACCACGCTGGACGGCAATGTCCGGAATTTGAAGCCCGGCATGCTGGTGATTGCCGACGGCGACAAGGCCATCGGCTTAGCTGGCATCATGGGCGGTGAAAACTCCGAAATCAAGGAAGATACCACCATGGTGGTCTTTGAATCCGCCAATTTCAGCGGCACTTCCATTCGCCAGACCGCCTTGGCTCTGGGCATGCGTACCGACGCTTCCGGCAAGTTTGAAAAGCACCTTGACCCCATGATGACTGTTCCTGCTGTGCAGCGGGCCTGCGAACTGGTGGAGCTTCTGAATTGCGGCGATGTTCTGGACGGAACCATCGACATTGTCAATTATGTTCCCGCTCCCAAGCGCCTACCCCTGGAAGTGGAGAAAATCAACAACCTGCTGGGCACTGACATCTCCAAAGAGGATATGGTTCTGTATCTGAACCGGTTGGAAATCCCGGTGGAGGGAGACACCATTTACGTTCCCTCTTTCCGCCCCGACCTGAATCTCATGGCGGATATTGCGGAAGAAGTGGGCCGTTCCTATGGATACAATGAAATTCCCACCACTGCTTTCAAAACTTCTACCCAGGGCGGTTATACCCCCTATATGCTGGCGGAGAATCAAGCCGGTATCCTGTGCCGGGGATTGGGTTACAGCGAAATTATTACCTATTCCTTCGTTTCTCCCACCATTTTCGACCAGATTCGGCTGTCGGAAGATTCTCCTCTGCGTAATTGTCTGCGGATTCAGAATCCTCTGGGCGAGGATACTTCCATTATGCGTACCATAGCGCTTCCCTCCATGCTGGATATCTTAAGCCGTAACAACGCCTATCACAACAAGTCTGCCAAGCTCTATGAACTGGCTAAGATTTACCTGCCCCAGGAAGGACAGCTGCTGCCCGAAGAGCCCAAGATGCTGGTACTGGGCACCTACGGCGCCAACGAAAACTTCTTCACCTTAAAGGGCGAACTGGAAGCGATCTTGAAGGGTCTGCGCCTGCCTAAGGCCAGCTATGCTTCCGTTAAGAGTAATCCCTCCTATCACCCCGGCCGCTGCGCTATGGTGTCCATCGAGGGTGTGCAGTTGGGTTATATGGGACAGGTGCATCCCCTGGTGGCCAAGAACTACGGTCTTGACTGCGAAGTGTATTGTGCTGAGCTGGACTTCACCAAGCTGATGACCCTCCAGCTGCCGGATGCCACCTATACCCCCCTGCCCAAGTATCCTGCAGTCTCCCGTGACCTGGCTCTGGTCTGCGAGGAAGCCATCACCGTTGCACAGGTAGAAGATGTCATCACCGCTGCCGCCGGAAAGCTGCTGCGCGGCATTCAGCTGTTTGATATCTACCGGGGCACCGGCATTCCCGAGGGCAAAAAAAGCATGGCCTTCTCCCTGTCCCTCCGGGCTGACGACCGGACTCTGACGGATGCGGATTCCGAATCTGTGGTATCCAAGGTCCTTTCCGCTTTGAAAGAAAAGCTGGACGCAACCCTGCGCTAACACCTCTGTTGCCAAAATTTTTCCTTCCGGGGCTTTACACCGGAGAAATTTTGGTCTATAATACAAATATTGCCATAAGGAGGTCGATACTATGACGGATAACAGCACCCTGAAATTCACCATTCCCAATGACGACAAAGAGAATATGCGCCGCGCTCTCCGGACTGTGTACGATTCTCTGCAGGAAAAGGGCTATAACCCGGTCAATCAAATCGTCGGCTATCTTCTCACAGAAGATCCCACCTATATCACCAACTACAACAATGCCCGCAGCATGATTTGCAAGTTGGATCGGGACGAGCTGCTTCAGGAACTGGTTCGCAGCTACTTGGCCTAACGTCTTCATGCCAAGAGGCTTTTGCCACGGCAAAAGCCTCTTTTTTCACCCACAACTTCATACTCCCTCCGTCTTACAAAATCCAAAACGGACATCTGCCAAGTTCTGGTAATTGCTTGCCAAGCGTTGACACTTTGGTTACAAGATGTTACAATTTGATTACATTTTTACAAAGGAGGTAATCGAATGGCTGATGAAAATGCAGTTCTCATGTACAAGGGCCATCCGCTGATGCGGAAGGATAATCTGATCTATTACGGATCCATGGCCGATTCTCACATTGTCATGCTTCAGATCCTGGAGACCAAAAAGGTCGGCGATCTGGATGTGGCAACAAAAGTTTCTGTGCAGCTTCAGCTCACCGATCCGGCAGTAAAAAGCCGCGACCGTGTAGTAAAGAAAAGCGAGAAAGACGGTCTGTATACAGCTCTGGATTTTGGCTGTGTATGGCTTACCCGCGCTTTAGCAGGAAAATGATTGACTTACAGTAAGACGGAGGGCATCGTATGAAAGCAATTACGCGAATTGTCAGCCTTGCGCTGGCATTTTTTCTTTTTATAGGCATTGGCATCGTTCCGGCCCAGGCCGCCGGCAGACAAATAAAAACAGGCATCGCCTTTGTGGAGGCCTCGGCGCTGCGGCTGCGCAGCGGCCCATCTTCTTCCACTGCTACACTGGACTACGCATATGACAGCGAAGTGGTCGTGGTTCTCGAAAAGGTAGGCCTGTGGTACAAAGTGATTTATAATCTGCAAACCGGTTATATGCACAGCGATTATCTGCGATACACCACCCGGGAAAATGCAGAACTGGGCTACGGCAATGTCAGCGGTGTCAATGTGAATATCCGCAGCGGCCCCGGCACCGGTTATTCCTCAATCGCCCGGGCAAGCACTGGCGAAAAAGCTTACATCATCGGCATTAACAATCAATGGTTTAAGGTGATCCATGGCAACAACATCGGCTACATCCGCAGCGATTATTTAGAACTTACCCAGATTCCCTATGAAAACCGGGACTCTTCCAATAAACCCCTGTTCTTTGTTGGCGGCAAATCCACCGGAGTCACCCCCAGTGCCTCGGCATTGAAGCCGTCTTCTTCCACCGGCAGCAGCATCGTTTCCACCGCCAAGCAGTATTTAGGCGTTCCCTATGTCTGGGGCGGCAGCACTCCCAGCGGCTTTGACTGCTCGGGCTTTGTGCAGTATGTTTACGCCAAACACGGCATTTCCCTGCCCCGAACCAGCAAGCAACAGTGGACAGTGGGAACTTCCATTTCCAAAGCATCCCTGCAGCCCGGTGATCTGGTCTTCTTCGCCAACACCTACACCTCTGGGATTTCCCATTTGGGCATCTATATCGGAAACGGACAGTTTATCCACGCTTCTTCCAGTAAGGGTGTCGTCATTTCCGATTTGAGCAATTCCTACTGGGCAAGCCACTATTATGGCTGCCGCAGGGTTCTGTAAAATAAAATTCGGGCGTGTGAATCACGCCCGTTTTTTGTCGTAAAAAATAAGTTGCCAATCTTTGGGATATCCTATATAATTATACAATAAAACCGTAAAAGGTGGTACTTTACTATGAGCGATTCCTATCGTCGCAAAAACAGCTCCCAACGGGGAATCTTAATTGCTGTCATCATTATATTGTGCGTAGTTCTGGTTGCGGCTGCAGCGTTTCTGATTTATCTTCTTCGTCAGAACGGGGATATCCTCCCCACAGACCCTTCAAGGCCCTCCACCAGTGAAACCACTACCGTTCCCACTACCAGCCAAGTTCCTCCCACCAGTTCTGCGGTCACAGAGCCTCCCATTCCTGCGGAAGTCACCGCTTTGGTGCAGCAAGCAGATTTCATTGCCGCAGGCTATGATTATGAAAAAGCCATTTCCATGTTGACCGAATCCGCTTTTTATAACGAATACCCTCTGCTTGCGGAAAGAGTAAACGCTTACCGGGAAGCCGACAGTCAGCTTGTCACTTACAAAACGCCCCAGGACATCCCTCACGTGTTCTTCCACTCTCTGATCGTGGATACCGACCGGGCTTTTGACGGCGACGGTGATGCCGCCGGCTACAACATGAATATGACCACCATCAAAGAGTTCAACGCTATTTTAGAGCAGATGTACGAACGCGGTTACGTCCTCATCTCCCCCTATGATATGGCTTATGAGGTAACTGACGAATCCGGCACACATTTTGTCTATGGCAGCATCCGGCTTCCTGAGGGCAAAAAGCCCTTCCTGATGAGCCAGGATGACCTAAACTACTACAGCTATATGATCGGCACTGTGGTGGACAAGGTAAATGACGGAAAGGGCGCAAATCCCATTTTTGTAGACGGAGAAAATGACGGTTTTGCCCACAAGCTTGTCATTGGCGAAGACGGCTATCCCACCTGCGAATATATGGACGCTCAGGGAAATATCACCACCGGCGATTATGACCTGGTCCCCCTGCTGGAGCGCTTCATTCAGGAGCATCCGGATTTCTCTTACCACGGCGCCAGAGCCATTTTAGGCGTCACCGGCTTTGAAGGTGTGTTCGGCTATCGCACCAAGCCCTCCTACGAGGCAGCAATGGGAAGCGAGGCCTACGCTAAGGAAGTAGCCGATGCCAAAGCGCTTGCCCAATGTCTCCGGGACAAGGGCTGGATCATAGCCAGCCACTCCTACGGTCACCTGTCCTACGGCAGTGAATGGAAGGACGGTCAGAATCAGCCGGTGTCCGCCTACCGGGTGGAAGCAGACTCCGACCGCTGGGAAAACACCGTGCAGCCCATCGTTGGGGATACCGACGTACTTCTGTTCCCCTACGGCGCAGACATCCACACCTGGCACAAATATCCTGCCGACAACGAAAAATTTAAGGCCCTTTATGAAGACGGATACCGCTACTTCTACAACGTGGACGGTAACGTCTGGAATCAGCTGGGCGATAACTATTTCCGGGGCGGCCGTCAAAATCTGGACGGCTACCGGATGTACCACAATCCCGAGCTGCTGGAAGATCTATTCGATGCAAAATCTGTGTTTGACAGCGCCCGCCCCACGCCTGTGCCCGGCGGCAGCAGTATGTAACCAAATGATACCACCCTCCGATGTAAATACATCGGAGGGTGTTTTTTATGCTCGCATGAAAATTATACGACCGCGCATACTAAGGAAAAATCAGCAAGGATGGTGGAAAACCATGGCAAAGAACAAACGGGGAAAACAGAGCTTTTCCTTGCCGGAAATGCCGGTAATCACCGCTTGGGCCAGTGTGGCAGGCAAAAAAGAATCCGAAGGTCCTCTGGCTCACTGCTTTGACATGACCTCTCAAGATACCTATTTTGGACAAAAAACCTGGGAACAGGCGGAAAAACAGATGCAAAAAAACGCACTGGATATCCTGCTGAAAAAAGCAGGTCTATCCAAACAGCAGCTGGGAACGGTGTTTTCCGGTGACCTATTGAATCAGTGTATCGGCTCGTCTTTTACACTGCGGAACTCCGGTGTGCCTCATCTGGGGCTTTACGGCGCTTGCTCTACCATGGCAGAAAGCCTGCTTTTGGCCTCCATGGCAGTGTGCGGCGGGTTTTCCGATAAGGTGGTTGCCATGACGTCATCCCATTTTGCATCATCGGAACGTCAGTACCGGTTTCCCCTAGGCTATGGCGGACAGCGAACACCCACTGCCCAATGGACGGTCACCGGCTCCGGAGCTGCCCTGGTATGCTCTGCCGGCAAGGGCCCCCGAATCGAAAGCTGCACCATTGGCACGGTCACCGACCTGGGGATCAAGGATGCCAACAACATGGGCGCCGCCATGGCGCCGGCAGCCTATGAAACCATTCGGGCTCATTTTGATGACTTAGGCGCAGGACCGGAGAATTTTGATTTGATTGTAACAGGAGACTTAGGTCAATTGGGCAAGGATGTCCTTTTGGAGCTGTCCAAACGAGACGGAGTTTCCCTTGGCGGTAAGCTGTCAGACTGCGGTACACTGGTCTTTGACCAAACCACCCAGGACGTCCATTCCGGCGGCTCCGGCTGCGGCTGCAGCGCCATTACCCTTTGCGGATATCTGCTAAATCAGCTGAATACGGGTAAGCTGAAACGGATTTTGTTCTGCGGCACCGGGGCGCTGCTCTCTCCCACTTCCACCCAGCAGGGACTGCCCATTCCCGGGGTATGCCACGCCATTTCCATCATAGGAGGAAACTAATATGGATTATTTAAAAGCCTTTGTGGTCGGTGGAATCCTTTGCCTCATCGGTCAAATTCTTGTTGATAAAACAAAGCTTACCCCAGCCCGGATTTTGGTCAGCTATGTGGTGATTGGTGTGCTGTTGGGCGCCATTGGGGTCTACAAACCGTTGGCAGAATTCGCCGGTGCAGGCGCTACTGTTCCCCTCACCGGTTTTGGTTACAATCTGGCTAAGGGTGTCCGGGAAGCCATTGACAGCGACGGATTTTTGGGAATTTTTACCGGTGGGTTGAAAGCAGCAGCCGGAGGAATTACCGCTGCTGTTTTTTGCGGTCTCATCGTAAGCCTTATTTTCAAAGCCAAGGATAAATCATAATTTTCAGGGCAAGCTAGCTTCGCGGCGATGTCGCAAGTACAAATACGGAGGAATTCATTATGAATAACCAGAACAAGAACCAGAATCAGAAGCAGAATCAGAACCAGAACCAGAATCAGAACCAGAATCAGAATCAGAACCAGAATCAGAATCAGAATCAGAACAACCAGAACAGCCAGAACCAGAATAACCGCTAAAAAGAACCGGGCACGCAATTACGCGTGCCCGTTCTGTTATATTTCAATTTTCACAAAGGTCTGCAGCTGGAAGAAATACAGCAGCGCCTCTTTCACCGGTTTTTCATAGATCCGGGCCAATGCCGCGGCATAAGTGCGAATCTGGGTGGCGTAACGCTGGGCGCGAAGTTGTACGGTTTCTTCCGTCACGGCGTCCGTTTTGAAATCCAAAACGGTAATGCCATCCGCTTCCACCAGCGCGCAGTCCACCACGCCCTGCAGCAGAATCTGTTCTCCCCCCAGCTGAGAATCATACTGAGCCCCATCATCCAGAATGGAAAACTTAAATTCCCGGAGAACGCCGGGCGCTGAACGCAGTTTCTGCCCCAATTCACTTTCAAAAAAGGCCGAAAGTTTTTCACAGGAAATCCATCCCGCCTGTTCTTGCGTTAAGAGCCCTTCTTGGGTCATCCTACGGATTTCCTCAGCCACAGAATTGACATCCTTACACACATCAAAGCGGATGTGCTGCATACAGGCATGAACCGCGTTTCCATAAGCCGTGGCATCTCTGGCCGTTTCCACAAAGCTTGGCCGCCGCCACAGCATATTTCCCGTCTTAGGCGCATGCTCCGCCGCTTCCGCATCTTTCTCTCTGCCCTTACGTTGGGTCGCGGTCTGCTTGGAGGGCGCTGCCGTAGCGGCTGCATAGGGATACCGGAAGGAAAGCCCCTGAGTCAAATGCTCCAGAATCTGGGTGGGTCTCTTCTCCTGCTCCGCTGGCTGACTGCAAGCGGCTGTTTCTTCCTGCGGTGAAACCACCCGAATCTTCCAAGGAATATGTCCGAGCGATGTATGTTCGGGCTTTCCGCCTAATGCAAACAATTCTCCCGCCTCTGTCCGGCGAAGAGCCGCCATCAGCACCCACTGACCGGGGCATACCACATCCCGGCTCAGCAATTCCGGGCTGCTGCCATCCATTCGCAGAGCAAGGGAGGATAATTCTGATTCTAAATTCCCCGCCGCATATGTCATAATCAGCCGGTCACGAGCTCTGGTCAGCGCCACATACAAAACCCGCATTTCTTCCGAAAGGCTGTCCATGGTGGTTTTCACCGCAATGGCCCGCTTGGCAATGGTAGGATACCGGACTCGGTTTTCTTCGTCCACGGCGGACAGTCCCAGCCCCAACTCCTGATCGCACAGAACCTGCGCCCGAACACTCTCCCGGTTGAATTCTCTGGACAGACCACATACCAGAACCACGGGGAATTCCAGGCCCTTGGACTTGTGAATGCTCATCATGGTCACCGCGCCCACGGCACTCTGCTCCCCAGCGGTCATAAGGCCCTTTGTTTCCATGGAATCCAGGAAGTCCAAAAACTCTCCCAATCCGCGAAGCTTTGTTGCCTCGAAATCCGCAGCCAGTCCAAAAAAGCTCTGGATGTTTTCCCTGCGAACTGCGCCTCCAGGCATCGCCCCGTAAAGACTGTCCATTCTGGTTTCAGAAAACACCGTTTCCAAAAGCTCCGTCAAGGTTTTCGCCGCAGCTGCCTTGCGAAGCTTTTTCAGGCAAGCCAGAAATTCTGATGCCTTAGAAGCATCGGATTTGCGCAGCAGCTCATAAATACAGCTTTTATGATCGTCCTTCCGCAGCGCCGCCAAATCATCAGCGGTAAAGCAGAAGACCGGGCTGCTGAGTACCGCCAGCAACGGAATATCCTGCCGGGGATTTCCGATGATCTGTAAAAGGCAACGCAGGAAACTGATTTCCTCCGTTTGCAGCAGATCCTCGCCACCGCCGCTGACACAGCGAATGCCCCGCTTTTCTAACGCCCGGAGATAGCTGCTGCCTACACTTCCGGGGGAGCGCAGCAAAATGGCGATATCCTCCGGCCGGATGGAACGCAAAGTCTCTCCCTGCCGGACAAAGTGCTTGCCGTCCAAAAGCTCCGCCACCCGTCCGGCAACCAGCTCCGCCTCCTCTGCATAAGTGCTCTCCTGCACATTCAGCGTCAGGAGCTCCACCTCCGGTTCATCCAACGGCACATGAGGGATTCCCTCTCTCAAGGCTTCTTCTTCGCCATAGTGCAGGCCGCCCACGTCCGGGGACATGCAGTAAGAGAAAATATCGTTCACTCCCTGCAGCACACCACCGCTGGAGCGGAAATTGTGGGAAAGCAGCACTTTTCTACCCTGTCCGGGTTTCGCATCCTCGGCAGATTCGTATTCGTTGTACTTTTTCAAGAAAATACCGGGGTCTGCCAGACGGAACTGATAAATGGACTGTTTCACATCGCCCACCATAAAGCAGTTCTGCCGGGCCTGTGTCAGCGCAGAAAAAATAGCATCCTGCACTCCATTGGAATCCTGATATTCATCCACCAGAATTTCCCGGAAGCGGCGGCCGATCTCCGCAGCTGCTCCGGTGATCCGATCCCGTCGGATTCCCACCAGCAAATCCAATGTCCGCTGCTCCAAATCACCAAAATCCAGCACCCGGCGCATCTTCTTCAGCCGTTCATAGGTTTCTCCAAACCGGTGTACCAGCTGCACCATGCCCCGAACCGACGCTCTGCAGCTTGCCATATCCTCCAGCACCTGGGTACTGTCCCCGGAAAAACTTTTCAGTTTCTTTTCCAGTCCCTTTTTGCAGCTTTCCCGGATCGCCTTGATCCGCTCCACCAGGGTAGCATCTGTGCATTTCTTGGAAAAGCTCAAGCGGCCGTAGTCAATTTTCCGGCGATCATACACCTGATCCCAGGTTTCCGCGTTGCGCAGGTACTCCAGCTGACTTACCGTATCCGCCAAAAGGGCTGCAGGTTTCCCCATTTCATCCGCTGCCGCAGCCAACTTCGCGCACCGGCTTAAGGCATCAATTTGCAAATCCAGATACCGGAACAAGTCCTGCATCAGATACTTGCCCCAAGTCGTCTCCCCGGCATCCTCCACATTCTCCGCAGCTGCATTTTCCACACACTGCTGCAGCCAAGATTCCGGATCGATGTGGCATCGGGCGCTGTCGTAGACCTTCATCAGAATATCCGGCACCAGTCGGTCATCCCGTCCCAGTCCCTGGGTATCCAGAAAGGCCCGGAAGTCGGAATTGCCGTCAATGGATTCGTAGGTTTCCTCCAGCACCTGCATCATAGCTGTTTCCCGCAGTTCCCGGCATTCATTCTCATCCGCCACCCGAAAATCCGCCGGCAGCTCCAGCCGATAGGCATACTCCCGCAAAATATCCGAACAAAAGGAGTGAACTGTGGAAATTTTCGCCAGGTACAACCGCTGCATCTGCTGCTGCAGATGTCGGTTTTCCGGCTGCTCCGCCATTTTTTCCGTGAGCTTGGCGGCAATTTTGCCCCGCAGCTCCGCAGCTGCCGCCTTGGTGTAGGTAATAATCAGAAAATCGTCCAGATTGGCAGGATCGTTTTCATCCAGCAAATATCCCAGAAGCCGGTCTACCAAAACCTTGGTTTTTCCCGAACCGGCTGCCGCGGAAACCAACAGTTTTCCGCCCCGGTTTGTTACCGCCTGCTGCTGTTGGCGCGTTAGTTTTTCAGCCATTGCGATCCCCCCTTCCGATTTCCTCCCAGAAGCGCTGAGACGTCATTGTCTTATAGTTTCGCCGTCCCTCCACGGTGTTCTTGTGGCAAATCGCGCCGTAGGGACAAAAACTGCAGGCATCGTGGGATGTGCCCCGGGTATAGGGATTGGGCGCAATATTACCGGAGGCAATGTCATCCACCATTGCCCCGAGAATCCGAAATACGTGGTGTTCCAGCATGCGAAGCTGCTGGCGGTCTGCCAGATCGCCGGAAAGGGTACCGTCTTTTTTCCGGGTGCAGCAAAGTCTTCCGGTATCTTCCGGATCCATAGCCTGCAGCACCGCTTCATCCTGCAAGAGCAAGCCCTTTCGCTTCCACTCTTTGCTGCGGATCGCATCTGCTTCTTCCTGAGAAAGCTTGCCGTCCGCGGATACCATGGGTACTCTCGCCGGAAAATACTGCACGCCGGCAGCAATGGGGGCATCTCCCAGAAGATCTCCCTTTTCCAGCGCGAACAAATACAGCAGCATCTGCAGTCCCACGCCGTTGAAAACATCGCAATAATCAAAATCTTTCTTTCCGGTTTTGTAATCCACCACGCGGAAATAGTTTTTGCCATTGTCCTGCCATACGTCCACCCGGTCAACAAAGCCCCGAAGCAAAGCCTGCATACTCTTGGCGGGTATGGGGATGGCCGGCATAGCTCCATCTTTTCCAAAGGAAAGCTCAAAGGCCTTTGGCGAAAAATCAGAGGCCTTCAGTTCCTGCCACAGCTCCGCCACCACCATCTCCAGTTCCTTGCGGTTTCGCCGGAATAGATAAGTAAGCCGCTGGGAATCCAGCATGCGGAATCGCTCCTGCTCGTATGCCTCGGCATGGGCGATGGCGATTTCCAAAGTATCTTCCATGCTGACTTCATGGAAACCGCCCCTGGCCATCACATCCCGGGCCGTCTGCTCCAAAACCGCATGGACATAGGTACCGAACTCTGCCGGGTCTACCGTTGCTTCCTTGCGTTCCTTGGCCCGCATGCCGTATTTCAGGAAATAGGACATTCTGCATTCTGCCTGTCTGTCCACTTGGGAAGCAGACAGATTCAGCGTGTTTCCGTAAAGACCTGTTACCAGGGACGCAGAAATCCGCCCCCGCTGGAAATTCAGCTGGGATTGGGCCTTTTGATACGACCCATGGACGCCCAGAGTCTTGGCCGTTTCTTCTTCCGACCACCGATTCAGATAAATACCGGCTTCCTCCGGGTCTACGGTTTCCGGTCCGTTTACATTGGTGGGATTCTGCTCTCCACCGGCCATCCGGCTTAATCTCCGGCAGACATAGGAGCTTTGCTCGCCGGAATAACAAACCGTAATCGATTCTCTTGCGCCACAGAACACGCCGTAAATTTCGGCAAATTCTGCTTGAAGTCCCTCCATGGCGCCGCCGGTCAGCGGTACACCCAATGCCCGAAGCGTGACCCTCTCCTGGTCTGACAGGATACCTGTACTGCCGCCGTAGCCGGGAAGCTTTCCTTCCTCCGCCCCCAACACAAACAAATGCTTCACCTGCTGGCAGCGCATGGCGCTGACCGGTCCCATAGTCACTGCATCCAGTACCGGCGGTATGGTACCCACATCATACTGACTCAGAAGCAGTGTCATGAGCCGCAGGAACGCATCCGCCTCCCAATGGGTATTCCCCAGTACATCATGCAGCTGCTCCAGGGCATCCAGAAGAATCTCCCAGAGCTGATTGAGGATTTGCGCGCTGCGGTTATCCCCGGCCGCATCCATTTCTGCTGCCATGAAAGATATGCTCTCAGCAAAGTGGATTTCTTCCAAAAAGGCATACAGGGATTTTACTTGCTCCGCCACATTTTTAGCCGTCCGGAATCCTTCGGACAAATGCCGCAAAGGCTCCATCACCCGGAGTCTGGCTGCATTTAACTGGGTCAATTCTTCCTCTGCAGCTTGCGTCCAAACTTCTCCCAGTCCGCGGGGATGGTTCTCCCAGGTCTCCAACCACCGCTTTCCCCGGATGCCCCACAAAATGGTGTAATTTTCTATTTGGTCGCAGGTTTCCTGATCCAATGCGGACAGCCCGGAGCGAAGATACCGCAGAACCTCCCGTCGGTCAAAGCCGCCCAAGGCGGCCTCCAGCGCAGAAAGCACGGTGGTAATCACATTCATTTGGAGGATATCCTCTGTCCCGGACTCATACAGCGGGATATTGCACCGGCGGAACCACATCCGCAGAAAGCTCCGATAGGCCGCCATATCCGTGCATACCACGCTGATATCCCGATAACGGCAGCCGGAACGCACCAGCTCCATGATTTTTTCCGCAGCGATCTGCGCCTCATGGAAAGCCGACTCTCCCCTGCACACCGTTAAGTACTTCTCAAAGTCTCCCTCCGGCAGCGCGCCCTGGAACATTGCCTTGCTAACCTGAGAAAGAGGGGTCTCCTCTCCGGAAATCACCCGGATTTCCACTTCCACCCCGGCGCGCTGGGCGCACTGGATCAGCTGCGCGGCGGTGTCTCCTGCCTTTTCAAAAGCCAAAGTCTCGGTATGTACCCGGTCACAGTTGAGTCCCACGGTTACCGACGGACTTACCCGAATCAAATGTTCCAGAATCGCCAGATTCTGCCGGGTAAAGTCCGGGAATCCATCTACGTAAAATACATGTTCCTGGCCAAAGCTGCCCTCGGCCAGCTGCTCTAGCAGCCAATTCATCAAATCCCGGGGGTCTCGCTTTCCCTGGGTGCACAGACCATCGTAGGCCTCCAGCAATAAAGATAGCTCTTCCAGTTTCTGGGCAAGGCTTCCCTCGGTCTGCTCTGCAGCCAGGGACAAATCCCGGGAACTGATGCAGCAGCGCTTGAATTCATCCACCGCATCCACCATGGCGCTCAGAAATTCCGGTCTGGTCTCCACCGAGGCATATGCCTTCAATCGGCTGTGAAGCTGCCGGGCCGCTGCGGCCATGGCCACGATCCGTCCACCATTATCCATGCAGCCCTGGGCGGCGCTTCCCATGCTCTCTGCCACCCGGCGGGCCAACCGTGGAAAAGACAGAACTTCTGCGTAACGGCTGGCAGTATCTCCGGCAGCGGCGCAAAGACGACGCTCCGTGTCATGGCTGATCAGTTCCGGAACCATCAATATTCGACCGGATTTTCCGTCGCGGACATCTGATGCGATTTGGCCCAGTATTTCCTTTTGAACGGACACCCAGTCCGTACCCAACAGAAGATGCAGCATTCTGCCACCGCCTTTCTTTTTGAATATCATAACACAAATTCCGTCCAAAAAACAGGGTATAATCCTTAATTTTACAAAAAATTTCCGGCACTTTTTGTGCCGGAAATTCCTTATCCCCTGGAAAACAAATTTTGAAGCCAGCCCATACAGTCCAGCAAGAAAAACCGAATTTCATAACCGGATTGTCCCTGCAGCGCGCCGGACAGCGAATCAGAAAAACCCGCCCCGGCAGCAGTATCCGCAAAGCCCTCGGTGGTAGCCGGCATGCACAGCGATGGGAACACCACGCACCACCAGTTTTTCCCCTGGCCTTCCCCGATGGTCACCCGCAGGGATTCATAAATTCCTGCCGGTAAGGAGAAGGTATCATAATGCCGGGTGGGAAAAGCCTCCGAAGTCAGCGTAACCTTTGCCCGATCCGTCATTCCGGCAGTAGACAAGACCGCATTGGCAGTTTCCTCCAACTGGCTCAGCATTCCTTTTAACGCTTCTTTGGCGGCCTCCACATCCTCTGCATCCGGCATGTGCTGCTGTAAGTACTCAATCAGCGCATCCCGAACCTGCAATTTGATTTGCTGATCCTCCTGGGTATCCGAAGCACCTACCACATGAAGCCGAATAAGGTCTTCGCTCAGAGTTTTCCGGTCGGCTATCACCGTACCGCACCAAAACAGCCCAAGGATCAGAACAATTATCATCAATAATTTCGCAATTTTCTTCATAAAATACACCGTCCATACTGGAATACACCCAGTATGGACGGATTTTGTCAGAATTATACAGGCTTGGCAATAAAAACCTTCGGATAGTTTTCTTTCAGCATGCTGCAAATGACAGCCGCGTATTCAAATTCGGTAACAATAGCGAATACCGCAGAACCGGAACCGGTCATCTGCTGACCCACAGATCCGTAGGTATTGTAAATGGACTTAATATAGTTCAGTTCCAGGTGTTCCTCAGTGACCACAGGATCAAAAACGTTGTAAAGATTTTCTGCGACCTTGCCCAAATCCCCTGCCAGCAGCGCGCTTTCCATGGCCCGGTGGTCCGGGTGCTTTGCGATCTCTTTTTCGTCCAGCTTCCGGTACAGCTCCGGGGTGGATGCAGAAAAATCCGGCTTGCAAACCACAAAAATGCAGTCAGGCATATCTGGGAGCTTTCTCAGCTTGTCCCCTCTTCCCTCCACCATGGCTGTGCCGCCAATGACACAGAAAGGAACATCGCTGCCCACGCTCGCGCCCAATTCCGCCAGTGCGCCAACGGAAAAGGGCTCGCCGTAGTGCCGGTTCAACGCCCGTAACACCGCCGCGGCATCGGCGCTGCCGCCACCGAGACCTGCTTCACAGGGAATCCGCTTGGTGATGCGGATTTCCAGACCGTTCGGGTCTTTCTTTGTGGCATCGAAAAACGCTTCTGCCGCCTTCCATGCCAGATTTCTTTCATCTGTGGGAATTTCCTCATTATCGCATTTTAAGCACCAGGGAAGTCCTGTGCCGATGTCGATTTCGATATCGTCCCGGAGTGAAATGGTCTGCATGACGCTTTTTAAATCATGATATCCGTCCGGACGTTTTCCCAATACATCCAGCGTTAAATTCAGTTTGGCAAATGCGCCCTCATAAAGCGTGGTCATTTGTGTCCCTCCAAAGTATTTTTTCTTATTATATCGGTTTTGCAGGTATTTTGCAATGGCGCTCCAAGGATTTTTTATCCGCAAGGTATAATTTCCGCCGGTGTGGGGATTCTATGGATAGCCAAAATCAGGAATGGAGGTACTTCTATGGATACAATAGCATTGATTCTGTCCATTATTGGCTCTTTGAACTGGGGGCTGGTAGGCATTTTCCAGTTTGACCTTGTGGCTTGGCTCTTTGGCGGCCAGGGCGCGATCATCAGTCGGATCGTCTATACCTTGGTCGGTTTGGCAGGTCTGTGGTGCATCACCTTGCTGTTTCGCAAGGGTCAGCGCGTGGACGGAGAATAAGCCCATACAAAAAGCGGCAGCGTCTGGGACGCTGCCGCTTTTACTGTTACTGATCTTCTTTGGGTGTCCGTACACGGACGATGCAGGTGTAGGTCTTTTCCTCATAAGTACCGGTAATCTTAATACCGGCAGAGTTGGTATCCGCCACACCGGTGATGCGGCCGCCGTCAATGGTGACAAAGCCCTCTTCGCTGGCCACCCACTGAACATCCATCTTCACGCCCTCACTGTCAGTCAGGGTCAAGGTGAAGGTTTCGCCTACCTTAATGGTGACGTCCGTCTTATTAATCTTCAGCGGGTTCTCGGTCTCCGTGCCGGGCTCGGGCGCATTAAAGCGTACGCGAACAGTACAGGTTACGGTCTGATCACCGATGGTGGCGTGTACCTTAGTGTCGCCATAGTCCACACCGGTTACCTTGCCGTCCACTACTGTTGCCACTTCCGGATTATCCACAGTCCAGGTAATGTCGGAAGGCTTAACGCCATCGGTTTCTTTAAACAGCGTCCAGCTTTCTCCAGCCTTAGTCAGGGTGAAGTCTTCCCGGTTCAGTTTAAGTACGAATCCTGCAGGAACGGTCACTTCGGGCTCCGTGGGCTCTGTGGTAGACCCTGTAGGATCTTTAAAGGTAATTTTGCATTCTGCGGTGGCTTCACCGCAGGTAACTGTAATGACTGCATCGCCGTAACCCACTATAGTAATATTGCCGGCTTCGCTGACGATGGCCACCTGTTCATTGGAAGAAGCAAAGGTGACTTTATCTGTTGTGTTGAGGGGTTCGGTTTCCACGTTTAAAAGCCAGGAGTCTCCAATCTTCTCCGGCATAATATTGCTATAGTTCAGCCGATTAATGCCGGTGCAGGGCACGTTCGCCGGGTCGCCGGAATTGGTGCTGCCAACGGGAGTGCTTTCCGTACTCTGGGAGATGCCGGGATTTTCAGGCTTGGGTTCTGTTTTGGGGAACAGGAATCGGACGCCGATATAGCCAAGCACCGCAATGATGGCAATCAGCAGCAGCAAAACAACCACAACCAGCCCCTTATTGGTGCTTTCCCGGTCTGCGCGCTGGGCAGCAATGGAGCTCTTTCCCTTTTTATTGCGGCGGCGCACATTGGATTTGGAGAAACGGCCGCCCTTTACATAAGTATAGCTGCCGGATTCCTCATACTGGGCAGCATCTGCACCGGTCTGCTCCATCGTATTTTTGGCGCAACCACAGATAGGACATGCAGATGCCGTTTCCGGGTATGTGGTTCCGCAAACATCGCAAATTACCTTGCTCATAAAATACCTCCGCTCCTGCGCTTTTATTTTCGCGCATGATTCTCAGTTTTCCGGGGTTTTTAGCAGGAAAGATATCCCATCCGGCTTTTCCCGCAATGGGAAATTAAGAAAAAATACCAATCCTTCGCTATTCTCACTGAGTTGCAGTTATTATAGCACACCCACTCGATTTATGCAAGTGCGCAAACCGCGCCAAATCTGCCGATTTCAAAACAAGATGGGTTTTTTGACCTTTTCCGTGGGAATGTTCCATGAAAATCATCGGAAATGGTGTTGCATTTTTACCGATTTTATTTTATCATATACTGAGTATACGATAAAAGGAGGCGTTGGATGTGTCCGAACCGAAATTGATTTCCCCCCTGTTGGACGGTTTTGTAATGGGCGACCCCATCAGCGACCATGACGGTGTTCGCTGCTGCCCTGCCATGCAAACTGAGACCAATGACAAATACATTGTCAAAATCATTTCTGTCCCCGCATCTCAAACCAAGCTGGATGCATTGCTTCTGGCAGGCGCATTCCGGGATCGCGAATCCGCTTCAAATTATTTCCGTGATTTGGCTGAAGACGTGGTGGAAGAGGCTGTGCTTCTGCAGCGGCTCTCCCGACTGGAAGGTTTTATTCCCTATAAAAACTGGCAGGTTGTCCCCATGGAGGGCGACGAGATCGGATACGATATTTACCTCACCGGTAACTACCGCGCCACCCTGAAGCGGCTTCTGCGCCACGAATCCATGACCCATTTGGCCGCTGTCAATTTAGGTCTGGATCTGTGCGCTGCTTTGGCAGTGTGCCGCCGCAGCGGCTATCTGTATGTGGATCTAAAGCCGGATAATATTGTCATTTCCGACGATCAGGAATTTCGCATTGCCGATCTGGGTTTTGTTTCCCTGTCGTCACTGGCGTACGCTTCTCTGCCGGAACGTTACTTGAGCGCCTATACGGCCCCGGAAATTACCGACGCCTACTCTGCGCTGAACAGTACCATGGATATTTATTCCGTGGGCTTGATCTTATATCAGGTCTACAATGGCGGTGTTCTTCCCTTCGACGGCCGGGCGCCGGAAACGCCTCTGTCTGCTCCCCAGTATGCAGACTCGGAAATGGCCCAGATCATTTTAAAAGCCTGCGACCCCAATCCGGAAGTCCGTTGGCAGGACCCCATGCAAATGGGTCACGCTCTGGTAAACTACCTGCAGAGCCACAGCGTCAACGCTACCCCCATTACCGTACCTGCCCAGCCCCAGATACCGGAAGAACTGTTGGATGATCCGGTGTCCGAAGAAGAGGGCGTTGAACCCACCACCCATGATATTCTTGCAGAAGTAGACGAGGCTTTGGAAGCAGTAGGCGTTTCTCCGGAGGAAACAGAACCGGCTGAGGAACCTGATGCTGTGGAAGAATCCGGTGAAGAAATTACCGAAGAATTTAAAGAAGTGGAAGACTCTGTCGAAGAATCCACCCAGGAATCCGAACAAGTGGAAGACTCTGTCGAAGAATCCGCCCAGGAATCCGAACAGGTGGAGGGTTCTGTCGAAGCGTCCACCGAGGAATCTGAGGTCGTGGTGGAAGCTGCTAAAGAGATTGCCGGGGAATCTGTAACGGAAGAGACGTCCGAAATCACCGAGGTAGAGGATATTCCCGCTGATTACACCTCCGAGGCTGCCACCATCCAGGAAGAGCTGGGTGTCACCGAGGAAGTTTCTCATATTCTGGCACAGGCAGAGGATCTCATTGCCCACGAACCGCCGGAACCGGTGGTTGTGCCGGAGCCTATTGATGTGCCCATTCCCGCGCCTGTTGTCGAAGAGCCGGAGCCAGAACCACAGGAAGCCGAGCAAGCGCCGGAAGAAGCAGACGAGGAAATGCCCGCAGCCGAGGAAGAGTGGGATGAGGCAGTCACTCCCCTGCCGCGGAAAAAACGTCGGGGCTGGATCGGCACTCTGATCGCTCTGGCGATTCTGGCTGCCCTGGCATTTGGCGGGTATCTCTATTACCAGAACATTTATCTGCAGCCCATTCTCGGCATTTCTCTGAACGGAACAGAAGACCGGCTCTCCGTCTCTCTGAACACAGAGATCGCCGATGAACTGCTTACCGTATATTGCACGGATACCTACGGAAACACCAGAAAACAGGGTGTTATTAAGGGCGAAGCCTTTTTTGAAGGCTTAAACCCGGATACAAGATACCAAATTGAAGTACAAATCAGCGGTTTCCACAAGCTCATTGGTGTCACCTCCGGTGTACATATCACGGCAAAGCAAACCTCTATTGCAGCCATCAGTGCCGTAACCGGCAATGAAAATGGCACGGTCATCCTCAATTTCACCGTCCAGGGCCCGGAAACCGGCGAGTGGAAAGTTCTTTACCACACGGAAGGCGAAGAAGAAAAATCCATGGTTTTCACCGGCCACATGGTAACTGTCACCGGATTGACCGTTGGTAAGGAATATGTGTTCCGCTTAGAGCCCACCGCCCCCCTGTACATTGTGGGAACGGACACCATCACCTACACCGCTTCTAACCTTGTTTTTGCGGAAAATCTTCAAATTTTGGGTTTCCAAAACAGCGCCCTCACCGCCACATGGGCAGCCCCCGAGGGAGTACAAGTGGAATCCTGGGTAGTACGCTGCTACAACAGCATGGGTTATGACAAGACCATCACCGTTTCCGAAACCAAGGCTGTGTTTGAAGGATTGGATGTCAGCAGCGCCTATACCGTAGAGGTCAATGCCGCAGGCATGACCCAAGGAACCCGCACCTATGTTTCTGCTAATTCCATCACCGTTCCCAGCATTGAAGTAGACGCTTCCTCCCGTACCGGGCTGGAGATCAGCTGGAATTTTGAAGGAACTGCTCCGGCAAACGGATGGCTGCTGATGTATACTGTTAACGGAAGCGCGCAGCAATTTGTCATTTCCAGCCCGACCAATTCCGTCACCCTGACTCCGCAGATTCCCAGTTGTACATACAGCTTCACTGTACAGACCGCTGACGGAAATACGGTCTTTGGAGGGACCGGCACTTATGAAGCGCCGGCAGCAGAGGTGTTCTCCGGCTATTTGCTAAGCGCTGGCGATATGGACTTCCGTATGTGCAAAACTCCGGAAAATCCCGAATGGACCCAGCACGATGTTCCGGAAGAAGACTACAAAACCACCTTTACCGTGGGAGAAAGCGCATCCTTTGCCGTACGCCTGAACCACGAATACAACACTTCCCCTGACGAAATTGTCACACTATTCGTCATCCGTGACAGCGATGGCAACATCGTCAGCAATGAAACGCAGCAAAGAACCTGGACATCCATGTGGTACCGGGGCTTCGGGCGAATCAACATTCCTGTTATGCCCAATGCTCCCGGCACATACACTTTGGATATTTATTTCAACGGCGCATCTGTCACCAGCCAGACATTTACTGTGATTTAATTTTTACGGCAGCCGCAAAAGCGGCTGCCGTTTCCTTTTCTTCCGCCAATTTCCATTGCTCTGGAGCTGCATGGTATGCTATGATGTGAGCAAATCTCACACAGAAGAAAGGAGTTTTTCCATGCGGGCAAAAAGCCACCGGCTTCTGGGTCAGTATTTGGCCCGGCGATATTTAACGGGCGTTTCCCAGCCCTGTGTCCGCGCCTTTCTGGCCGGATGCACGCAACCGGACAAAAATCCCACCACCTATCTAAAAGGCTCTTTGCGAAGCCGCTGGCTTCATGGCCATGACTATACCAATGCAAAGCGGTATATGCGCCGCATTGTCTTGCGTTTACATCAAAAATGCAACTGGAATATGTTAGATTACTACACCCTGGACAAACTGATTCATTACACGGCGGATGCTTTTACTGCCGCTCATAGAGAAGATTTCGAGGGTAACCTGTTTGAGCACCGACGTTATGAATGTCAACTCCACCATTATTTTGCAACCCATTTACCCCGGCCGTTCTCTCCCTTTCCCCATGTCCATAACTGCGCTATGGAAACTATCCGGCGTTACCATCGGAAATACCGGAAATGTCCTCCCAACATCTGCACAGACACAGACTATTGCATTGGCGTAGCCTGCTTAGTTACCAAAATGCTGACCCAGGAGCAAACCTGTGCTGTTAATTGGAACCCTCTGCTAACCGGCAGAAAATAGGACTTTTTTCCATTTTTCTCTTGCAATATTCCACACACCGTGGTATACTGTCCGTAGCTACTGGATAGGAGGCTAATTATGCTTTGCTTTGCCGCACAGTTCTACTTTAGCTACTATTACTTTTTTAACGAGAAAAAGTAATAGCGATTTGTGCTGCAGGTTTTTCCGGAGGCTGTAAGAAGTATTTTCAAGCGCTGCACAGTTCGCATCTGTGCGGCGCTCTTTTGTTAGGAGCTGTTTTTATGATTGCAATTCTGAAACACGGTACTACCCCAGAGCAAACCCAGCATCTGGTGCAATGGCTGAAACACATGAATCTGGATGTCCACATTTCAGAAGGCCAGGAGGTCACCATTCTTGGCCTGATCGGCGACACCAGCCGGGTGGATATGGAGCTGCTGGGCAGTTTGGAAATTGTGGAAACCGTCAAACGGGTATCCGAGCCCTTTAAGCAAGCCAATCGGAAATTCCATCCCAAGGATACCATTGTCGAAGTAGGCAATGTAAAAATCGGCGGCGGCTATTTCGCCGTGATTGCCGGTCCCTGCAGCGTGGAATCCCAGGAGCAGATTATCGAGGTAGCCGGCGCAGTAAAAGAAGCCGGCGCGCACATTCTCCGGGGCGGCGCTTTCAAACCCCGGACTTCTCCCTATGCCTTCCAGGGCATGAAGGACGAGGGTGTGAAGCTCCTCTTGCAGGCAAAAGAAGCCACAGGTCTTCCCATTATCACGGAAATTATGAATATCAGCACCTTGGATCTGTTTGAAGACGTGGACATCATCCAGGTAGGCGCACGGAATATGCAGAATTTTGATCTGCTGAAGGAATTGGGCAAGACCAAGAAGCCCATTTTGCTGAAGCGAGGTCTTGCCAATACGCTGCAGGAGCTGTTAATGAGCGCAGAGTACATCATGAGCGAAGGCAACGAAAACGTCATTCTCTGTGAGCGTGGTATTCGCACCTTTGAAACCTACACCCGAAACACACTGGATCTGTCCGCCATTTCCGTACTTCATGAACTGAGCCACCTGCCGGTAATTATTGACCCCAGCCATGCAACCGGTAAAGCCAAGCTGGTGCCGCCCATGGCCGCCGCTGCCACAGCTGCAGGAGCTGATGGCATTATGGTGGAAGTTCACAACAATCCCGCCTGCGCCCTGTGTGACGGAGCCCAATCCCTCACCCCGGATCAGTTTGCGGAGCTGAATATGAAAATCAAAAAAATCCGGGAGGCCATCCAATGAACGTAGGAATTCTGGGTCTGGGTCTGATCGGCGGTTCTATGGCCAGAGCCTACGCCAAAGCCGGGCATCAGGTATTCGCCTGTGAGCAGGATGAACCGATCCTTTCCTTTGCCCAGCTCAGCGGCGCTGTTCAAGAACCGCTGACCGAGAAAAACATAGGCCAGTGCGATCTGGTTTTGCTTGCCATTTACCCGGATGGTTCTGCCTCTTACTTAGAAAAATATGCCCATCTGATCTCTCCCCATGCCCTTGTCATGGATCTTTGCGGCATTAAGGAAGAAATCTGCCGCCGCTGCTTCCCCTTGGCAGAAAAATACGGCTTTACCTTTGTGGGCGGCCACCCCATGGCCGGTTCTCATTATTCCGGCTTTAAATACAGCCGCTCCAACATGTTCCAGGGCGCACCCATGGTATTGGTGCCCCCCAGATTCGACGATATGGCTCTGCTGGATTGGGTGAAGCAAATGCTCTCTCCCTGTAATTTTGGCGCATTTTCCATTTGTACGGCTCAGGAACACGACAAACTGATTGCCTTCACTTCCCAAATGCCCCATATCCTCAGCAATGCATTTATCAAATCCCCTACTGCGCTGGAGCATAAAGGCTTCTCTGCCGGCAGCTATAAGGATCTGACCCGTGTTGCCTGGCTGAATCCCCAAATGTGGGCGGAGCTTTGCATGGAAAACCGGGAAAATGTACTCTTTGAACTGGATACCTATTTGGAAGGCCTGCAGCGCTATCGAACTGCGCTTAAAGAGCGGGACATAGAAACCTTCACTGCGCTGCTGGAAGAAGGCCGCCGCAGAAAAGAGGAGGTGGACGGATGAAAACCATCCCTATCCACACATCGAAATATTACGAGGTAAAGGTGGGCGCCGGTCTGCGAAACACCTTGGGCGAAGAGGTCGCCAAGGTCTGCAAACCGGGCACTGCCGCCATCATCAGCGACTCCAATGTCTGGCCGCTGTACGGTAAGGCCGCGGAGGAGAGTTTGCAAAAAGCAGGTTTCCATGCCGTAAACTACGTATTTCCCGCCGGAGAAGCCAGCAAAAATGGTACAGTTTACCTGGATATCCTAAACTTTTTGGCAGAAAACAAGCTGACTCGCTCCGACTGTCTGATTGCCTTGGGCGGCGGTGTTGTGGGCGATATGACCGGCTTTGTAGCCGCCACTTATCTGCGGGGCATCTCCTATATTCAAGTCCCCACTACCCTTTTAGCCGCGGTGGATTCCTCCGTGGGCGGCAAAACCGCCATTGACCTGCCTGCAGGGAAAAATCTGGCAGGCGCGTTTTGCCAGCCGAGACTGGTGCTGTGTGACGTCGACACGCTGAACACCCTGCCGGAAAATATTTTCCGGGACGGCTGTGCAGAGGTCATCAAATACAGTGTTCTTTACGACCCGGAACTATACTCCCACCTCATGGATAAGGGTCTTGCCTTTGACCGGGATGCTGTCATTGCCCGGTGCGTGGAGCATAAGCGCAATGTGGTCATTGCCGACGAATTTGACCGGGGTGAGCGGATGAAGCTGAACCTTGGTCACACCATCGGCCATGGCGTGGAGTCCGGCAGCCAATTCACCCTGTCCCACGGCAAGGCTGTGGCTATCGGTATGGCCATCGTGAGCCGGGCAGCTGCTGCCCTCACGCTCTGCTCCCCTGCCACCCGGGACGATATTTTGAAACTGATTACTCTCTTCGGTCTGCCCACAAATACGGACTGTTCTGCCGAGGTGATTTACACCAGCGCCCTTTCGGATAAAAAGCGGTTTGGTGACACGGTGAATCTCATTGTTCCCACCGCCATTGGAAACTGCGTCATCCGCCCAACCCCCGTCAATGAACTAAAATCCTTTATCGAAGCAGGATTGTGATATGGATATTACCATTACCCCCCAACGTCTTTCCGGCGCAGTTGCCGCCATTCCCTCTAAATCCCAAGCCCATCGACTGTTGATCTGCGCCGCCTTTGCGGACCGCCCCACCACTTTACATTGCCCTGACACCAACCGGGACATTGAAGCCACCGCAGACTGTCTGCGCGCATTGGGCGCAACCATAGAGCGTACCGCCAACGGCTATACCGTATCCCCCAGTGAAAAACTTCCGGAAGAAGCGGTGCTTGACTGCTGCGAAAGCGGTTCTACTCTGCGTTTTTTGCTGCCCATTGCCGGTGCTTTGGGCGTAAATGCAACATTTCTCATGTCCGGTCGGCTGCCCCAACGCCCTCTCTCTCCCCTGTGGGAGGAAATGGAGCGAATGGGCTGCAGCTTAAGCCGCCCCACAGAAAATACAATTCTCTGTCAGGGGAAGCTCCGTCCGGGACATTACCGCATTGACGGTGGCGTTTCCAGCCAGTTTATTACCGGTCTGATGCTGGCTCTTTCTCTGCTGAAAGAGGAAAGCCGGCTGGAAATCACCGGAAATATAGAATCGAAGCCCTATATTGAAATGACCCGGCAGGCTATGGAAGTTTTTGGCGCAAATTCCGACCACCCGGGAGCTTCTCCCTTCCGTTCTCCGGGGGAACTGACAGTGGAAGGTGACTGGAGTAATGCCGCATTTTTCTTAGCCGCCAAAGCATTGGGCAGCGATGTCACTGTCACGAATCTGTCCCATACCTCTGCCCAAGGCGACCGGGCAATTGCCCAGATTCTGCCCCAGTTGGAGCAGGGTTGCCCCACCATTTCCGCTGCCCACATTCCGGATCTCGTGCCCATTCTTGCGGTGGTTGCCGGTGCCCGGCATGGGGCGCTGTTTACAGACATCCGCCGTCTGCGGCTAAAGGAAACCGACCGGGTCGCTACGGTATCTGCTATGTTAGAGGCCCTTGGTGCCCGGGTGGAAGTCACAGAAAACACCCTGCGCGTTTTCCCCGCAGCATATCACGGCTGCGCCATTGACGCAGCAAACGATCACCGCATCGCCATGGCCGCTGCCATTGCCGCCACCGTGGCCCATGGCCCAGTCACCGTTTTGGGGGCAGAGGCTGTGAACAAATCTTATCCCAAATTTTGGAAAGAATACCGCCGTTTAGGAGGAATATTATGAGCAGTACCTACGGTGAACATCTAAAACTTTCGATCTTCGGTCAATCCCATGGAGCCGCCATCGGCATGACGCTGGATGGGATCCCGGCAGGCCTGCCTGTGGATTTTCAGGCTCTGCAGGCCTTTTTGAATCGCCGGGCCCCGGGACAAAACGACTTCTCCACCCCCAGGAAAGAAGCGGATGCGCCGGAATTTCTTTCCGGCATTGTGGACGGCTTTACCTGTGGCGCGCCCATCGCCGCCATGATTCGCAATGCCAATACCCGCTCTGCAGATTACGCAGAACTGAAAGATTGCCCCCGTCCCGGACACGCGGATTTTGCCGCCCAGATGAAATACGGCGGCTATCAGGATGTATCCGGCGGCGGACACTTCTCCGGCCGGCTGACCGCACCGCTGTGCATTGCCGGCGGTCTGTGCAAGCAATGGCTGGAGAGAAAAGGGATCTCTATTGGCGCTCATTTGAAAATGGTAGCCGGAATCTATGATGAACCCGAGGCGCTAGATCCCTGTGCGCCGGATCTCAGCCGCATCGGCAAGGATTTTCCGGTGATAAATCCGGAAGCCGGTGAGAAGATGCGTGATGCCATCACAAAGGCCAGAGCCGACGGTGACAGTGTGGGCAGCATTATCGAGTGTATGGTCACAGGCCTCCCCGCCGGTCTGGGCGAACCCATGTTTGGCGGCATAGAAAGCCGCATCGCCCAAATCGTTTATGGAATTCCTGCGGTCAAGGGTGTAGAATTCGGCGCCGGCTTTGACGCCGCCGCCATGTTTGGCAGCGAGCATAATGACAGTTTCTGCATCGTTGATGGTGCTGTCCGTACAAAAACCAACCACGCCGGTGGCATACTGGGCGGCATTACCACAGGAATGCCTTTGGTTTTCCGGGTTGCCGTAAAGCCCACCCCATCCATTACTCAGGCCCAGAAAAGTGTATCTCTGAGTAAAATGGAAGAGACCGACCTGCAAATTCATGGCCGTCACGACCCCTGTATTGGCCCGAGAGCAGTTCCTGTGGTAGAGGCTGCCGCTGCCATTGCAATTTTCGACGCGCTTTTATCCAATGTGCAAGCAGATTAGGAGGAATTTCATGGATATTTCTGAGCTTCGCGGTCAAATTGACCGGATTGATGATGAGCTTGTCAAGCTTTTCTCTCAGCGAATGGCAGTTGCGTCCCAGATCGCTGATTTTAAGAAAGAAAACAATCTTCCTATTTTCGTTCCTGCCAGAGAGCGGGAGAAAATGGCGGATGTAGCTGAAAAAGCAGGCCCGGAAATGGCAAATTACACCCGGGTGCTGTATTCCATGCTTTTTGAGCTGAGCCGCAGTTATCAAAGCAAGCAAAACAGCGCCGAGTCCCCTTTGTATGGCAAAATCACCGCCGCCATTGACTCGACACCGAAACTGTTCCCCCAGCAGGCCATGGTGGCTTGCCAAGGCGTGGAGGGCGCTTTTTCCCAGATCGCCTGTGAAAAGATTTTCAAATCGCCCATGATCATGTACTTCAAAAACTTTGAAGGCGTCTTTGGTGCCATCGAAAAGGGGCTGTGCCAGTACGGCATCCTGCCCATCGAAAACTCCACCGCAGGCAGTGTGAAAAAGGTCTACGACCTGATGATCCAGCACAATTTCTCCATTGTCCGCAGCTTCCGGCTGAAGATCGACCACAATTTGTTAGCCAACCCCGGTGCTTCTGTCAGCTCTATTCGGGAGATATACTCTCACGAGCAGGCCATCAATCAGTGCAGTGAGTTCCTTGCCACGCTGCAGGGTGTGAAGGTCATTCCTGTTGAAAATACCGCTGTCGCGGCGGAAATGGTAGCAAAATCCGGCCGTACTGACGTGGCAGCTCTGGCCAGCCGCAGCTGTGCGGAGCTTTACGGACTGAAATGCCTGGCCGGCTCTATTCAGGACAAGGGCAATAACCACACCCGATTCATCTGCATCAGCAAAAATCTGGAAATTTACCCCGGTGCGGACAAAACCAGCATCATGATGGTTCTGAATCACCGCCCCGGCGCACTGTACCGGGTACTGGCCCGGCTGTTCGTGCTGGGAATCAATGTAACCAAGCTGGAATCCCGGCCGCTCCCGGATCGGGACTTCGAGTTTATGTTCTACTTTGATTTGGATACATCCATTTACTCCGAAGAGTTCGTGCAGCTGATGTGCGAACTGGATGATCTTTGCGAAGAGTTTAAGTATTTGGGCAGCTTTAGCGAGGTAGTCTAATGAAATTCGGTCTTTTGGGTGAAACCCTGGGGCACAGCTTTTCTCCCCAGATCCACCGTATGCTGGGGGATACTCCCTACGACCTGTATGAAGTCCAACCAGACGCTCTGGGCGATTTCCTGGAAAACGGGAATGTGGACGGCTTAAATGTCACCATTCCCTACAAAAAAGCAGTGATCCCCTACTGCGCGGAGCTTACGCCCAGAGCAAAGGCCCTGGGTTGTGTCAACACCCTGGTGCGCAGAAAGGATGGCAGCCTCATCGGTCACAACACCGACTATTTCGGATTTGAAACCATGGTCAGCCATGCCGGCGTGCAGGTAGGCAAAAAGAAAGTTCTGGTTCTGGGCAGCGGCGGCGCATCCAATACTGCGGTGGCGGTGCTGAAGCAATTAGGCGCTAACGTGGTGATCATCTCCCGGAGCGGAGAAAACAATTACAGCAATCTGCATCTTCATGCCGATGCCGCTGTGATTGTCAACACTACGCCGGTAGGGATGTATCCCAATACCGGCATTTCTCCCATTGATTTGGATATCTTTCCCCATCTGGAAGCTGCGCTGGACGTGATCTACAACCCCACCAGTACCCAGCTTTTGCTGGATGCCCGGAAACGAGGCTTGATTGCCTGCAACGGCATGCGGATGCTGGTTGCCCAGGCCAAAGAAAGCGCAGAATGGTTTCTGGGTCATTCCCTGCCCGATGAGCTGATTCCCTCTATCTACGGGAAATTAAGGAGAAAAATGGAGAATATCATTCTCATCGGCATGCCCGGCAGCGGAAAATCCACCGTGGGTATGCTTCTGGCAGAGAAAACCGGACACATCCTTGTGGACGCGGATGAAGAGATCGTCAAAGCTGCCGGAAAATCCATTCCGGAAATCTTTGCCCAGGACGGCGAGAATGCTTTCCGGGCGCTGGAAACCCAGGTACTTCGCCAGCTTGGTAAAAAATCAGGGCAAATCATTGCCACCGGCGGCGGCTGCGTTACCCGGGCGGAAAATTATGACCTGCTCCATCAAAACGGAAAAGTTTTCTGTCTGGAGCGGGGTTTGGAAAAGCTGGCCACAGATGGCCGTCCTCTGTCCCAAACAACGAATCTTGAAGAAATGTACCATCAGCGCAAGCCCCTGTATGACCATTTTGCAGATTACCATGTATCCAACAATGGCAGCGCCGAAGAAACTGCAAAGGCCATTTTGACACTTTGGGAGGAAACCCTATGAAACTTCTTGTAATTAACGGTCCCAACATTAATATGTTGGGTATCCGGGAGCCGGGCATTTACGGAAAACAGAGTTTTACCGATTTGCTTTCCCTGATTGAGAAAACCGCCCGAGAAGAAAATTTGGAAATCGAACAGTTCCAATCCAATCACGAAGGCGCCATCGTGGACAAAATTCAGTCCTGCTATGGCAGTGTGGATGGAATTGTCATCAATCCGGCGGCCTACACCCATACTTCTGTGGCCATTTTGGATGCGCTGAAGGCGGTTTCCATCCCGGCGGTGGAGGTACATATTTCCGATGTGGATGCCCGGGAATCTTTCCGTCAGATCTCCTATGCCGGAATGTACTGCGAAAAAACCATCAAAGGACTGGGTTTTGAAGGCTATCGCCAGGCAATTCTTTATTTGAAAGAAAAATACGGATAAGAAAAAGCGGCTGCCTTTTAAGGCAACCGCTTTTTAAATTATATTTCTTCCAAAATTTTCTCCAAGGCCGCCAGCCGCAGGCTGGTGCAGAAAACATGCATAGCTTTTTCCAATTCTTCCACCGGAGGCAGGCTGGGAGCAATCCGGATCATGGAGTCCTGAGGATCGATGCCATAGGGATAGGTAGCGCCGGCCTCTGTCATGATCACGCCGGCCTGCCGGCACAGCTCCAGCGTTCTCTTTGCCGTTCCTGGCATCGCTGCCACGCAGACAAAATAACCGCCATTGGGGTGATGCCAGTGGGCAATGCCCTTGTTTGTCAATTGGGCCCGAAGCATTTTTAACACCATTTCAAATTTCGGCGCCATAATTTTCCCGTGCTTTTTCATCAGCTCCAGGGTGTGCGCCCGATCCTTCAGGTACAGCACATGGCGTAACTGGTTGACCTTATCGTAGGAAATGGTCTGCACAGAAATCAACTTCAGGTGATAGGCAATGTTTTCCTCCGAGGATGCCATGACAGAAATGCCTGCCCCGGGGAAGGTGATTTTCGAAGTGGATGCAAATTCGTAGGGCATATTGGGTCTGCCTGCCTCTGCGCAGGCGGAAATAATATCCCGGAAGGGCTCAAATTCTCCGGTGAATTCATGGACGCAGTAGGCATTATCCCACATAATCACGAAGTCGGGGGCCGCAGGCTTCAAATGAACGAACCGATCCACCGTTTCTTCGGAATAGGTATAGCCCTGTGGATTGGAGAACTTCGGCACGCACCAGATTCCCTTCACTGTGGGGTCCTGAACTAAGGTTTCCACCAGATCCATGTCCGGCCCATCGGGGGTCATGGGCACTGTGATCAACTCAAAGCCCAGATTCTCGGTGATTCTGAAATGTCTGTCATAGCCGGGAGAGGGACACAGGAACTTGACTTTCTCTTCCCTGCACCAGGGACGGGGACTGTCCGGCAGTCCGTGGGTATAAGCCCGAACGATCAAATCATGCATCAAACTCAAGCTGGCGTTGCCGCCCACAAAAGTCTGGGAGGGCTTGCAGCCAAGGACATCCGCCCAGTATTCTCTGGCGCAGGGCAGACCGGCCAAATCTCCGTAGTTCCGGCTGTCCACTCCGTTAATCATACACTGCTGAGAATCTGTCAGCACCGTGAGCATATCGCTGACCAAGTCCAGCTGCAGCTTGCTGGGCTTTCCCCGGGACATATCCAGCTTCAGATTTTCCTCTTTCAGCTGGGCATAACGAGCCAGCAGTTTCTCCTGCTCTGCAAGCAGTTCTTCTTTCGTTCTGCAAGAATAGGTGGCCACCTCTATCATCCTTTCCTTCAAAAAAGCCGAAATATTGGGCTTATTATACGTCACAATTCCAAAAAATGCAAGATATATATTATGAAAATTTCATTTTTATCGTGTAATTCTCAATTTTATCCCAATTGCACAAAATACTCGACGCATTTCTGAGAAATTCATAAAAATTCACCCTTGCATTTTTGCCTGCTTTGGCATAAAATTTATAGTGAATGAGTATTTTTACATGACGTCTCTCAAGTTTCTGACATATCATCATATTCCCACCGGAAAGGATGCGCCAATATGAGTGAACTAATTAATATCCCCGAAATTTTCGGCACTGATGTCTTTAACGAGGCTACCATGAAGCAGCGTCTGGATGCGGCGACTTACCACGCCTGGAAGGACTGCATCACCACCGGCACGCCGCTGCAGCTGGATGTGGCCAACAAGATTGCCGAGGCCATGAAAATCTGGGCCATTGAAAAGGGCGCGACCCACTATACTCACTGGTTCCAGCCCATGACCGGCATCACTGCCGAAAAGCACGATTCTTTCATTACCCCCACCGGGGACGGTAAGGTGATGATGGAATTTTCCGGCAAGGAATTGGTCCGGGGCGAGCCGGATGCCAGTTCTTTTCCCAACGGCGGTCTGCGTACCACCTTTGAGGCCCGGGGCTATACTGCTTGGGATCCCACTTCTTTCGCCTTTGTCAGGGACGGCAGTTTGTATATCCCCACCTGTTTCTTCTCCTATACCGGAGAATCTTTGGATCAGAAAACGCCCCTGCTGCGTTCTCTGGAGGAGGTTTCCCGGGAAGCGCTGCGGATTCTGCGGCTGTTTGGCGATACTGAGACCCAGCGTGTCATCTCCTCCGTGGGCGCAGAGCAGGAATATTTCATCATCCCCCGGTCCATGTATGCCCAGAGAGAAGACCTGCGGCTGACGGGCCGTACGCTTTTTGGTGCCCGTCCTCCCAAGGGGCAGGAAATGGACGACCATTATTTCGGCACCATTCGCACCCGAATCTCCAGCTTTATGAAGGATCTGGACGAACAGCTGTGGCGACTGGGCATCCTGTCCAAGACCAAGCACAATGAGGCTGCGCCCTGCCAGCATGAAATGGCACCCATTTATACCGATGCCACCAATGCCTGCGATGCCAATCAACTGGTCATGTCCATCATGAAAAAATGCGCAGCCAAGCACGATCTGGTGTGCCTGCTCCACGAGAAGCCCTTTGAGGGGGTCAATGGCTCCGGTAAGCACAACAACTGGAGTCTTAGCACCGATACCGGCAAGAATCTCTTCAAGCCCGGCCAGACTCCCCGGCAGAATGCTCAGTTCCTTGTGTTCCTGGCTGCCTTTATCCAGGGCGTGGACGAATATCAGGATTTCCTCCGCTGCTCCGTGGCTTCCGCCGGCAACGACCACCGTCTGGGCGCCAACGAAGCCCCTCCGGCCATTGTTTCCATTTTCCTTGGTGACGAATTAAATGGTGTTGTCCGCTCCATCATCGACGGCACTAACTACAAAGACCCGGAAAAAGGCATTATGCGGGTGGGCGTGGATGTGATGCCTGCCATTCCCCGGGATACTACCGACCGGAACCGCACCAGTCCTCTGGCATTCACCGGCAATAAATTTGAGTTCCGTATGCTGGGTTCTTCCCAGTCCGTGGCAGAACCGAATATCGCGCTGAACACCATCATGGCTGAGGAACTGAGAAAATATGCAGACGTCCTGGAGAACGCGGAAAATTTTGAACAGGCCCTCCACGATCTGGTGTGCAAAGCCTTTACAGAGCATCAGCGGATCATTTTCGATGGCAACGGCTACTCCGAGGATTGGGCCAAGGAGGCTGCACGCCGGGGGTTAAGCAATCTCCGCTCCACCGCGGAAGCGCTTCCTGCATACATCTCCGATAAGAATATTGAATTGGTCACCAGGCACGGCATTTTTACGGAAACAGAATTCCGCGCCCGGTATGAAATTCATTTGGAGTCCTACTGCAAGCTCATCAACATTGAAGCCCGTACCAGTGTGGATATGGTCATGCAGCAAATTCTCCCAGCCGCACTGCACTACAGCTCCGATCTGGCAAAAGCCATCCAGCGCAAGGCAGATATTGGAATTGCCCATGCGGCAGAAACTGCCCTGCTGAAGCGGCTCTCCGACCACACTGATACCCTGTATCTCCAGTGTGAAACCCTTAGAAAGGATTTGACCGCTGTGCCCAGTGGGAGCAACCAAGCTGCAGCAGATTATTTCCACAATACAATCGTCCGGGATATGGAAGTCCTTCGGGCAGAAGCTGATATTTTGGAACAGCTCACAGACAAATCCTACTGGCCCTACCCTACTTATTCTGATATCCTGTTCTACTGATAGAAAAAGAACCTTCGGTAAAAACCGAAGGTTCTTTTTTTAGTTCCAGCCTGCATCTTCCGATTCTGCTTTTTTACTGCGGTTCAGCAGGGCTTCCACCACCTGCTTTGCGCTGACGCCCTCATAGAGTACAGCATAGGCCGCCTGCACAATGGGCATATCCACTCCCCGCCGGCAGCAAAGCTCCCAAGCAGATTCGGCAGCATAATAGCCTTCCACCACAGCCCCGACTTCCTGCATGGCTTCCTCCGGTGTTCTCCCTTGACCGATCAATATGCCTGCCCGGCGATTCCGAGAGTGCATAGAAGTACAGGTTACAATCAGATCTCCAACACCGGCAAGACCTGCAAAGGTCTCTTTTTTCGCACCCATAGCAACGCCCAGCCGTGCAATTTCCGTCAATCCCCGGGTCATGAGCATCGCTTTGGTATTGTCTCCATAGCCCAAACCGTCACTGATTCCGGCGCACAAAGCAATCACATTTTTCAGCGCTGCGCCCAGCTCCGCACCGATGGCATCCGGGCTGGTATAGATCCGGAAGGCATCAGACATAAAGGCATCCTGCACAAATTCCGCCATTTCCCTGTTCTCGCTGGCAGCGAGACAGGCGGTCGGCAGATCCAGCGCCACTTCCTCAGCATGGCTGGGGCCGGTAAGGACAACAACCTTATGGCCGGTTTCTTCCTCCACCACCTGGCTCATGCGAAGCTGCGTCCCGTTTTCAATGCCCTTCGCCACAGAAACGACAACTGCCTCTTTACCAATATAAGGAGCCACGCCCCGGCATACACTGCGCAGCGGGAAAGAAGGACTTGCAATCACTACCATTTCGCAATCCGCTGCACAGGCATAGTCATCACTGATTTTCAGTCCCTCCGGCAGCAGCGTACCGGGAAGCCTGGGATTCACCCGTTCCGAAACCATCTGTGGAATCAGTTCCTTTTCAAACGTCCAAAGAACCACATCGTGTCCGTTCTTATACAAACGGATTGCCAGCGCAGTGCCCCAGGCACCGCTTCCAATTACCGCCGCCCTCATTTGTTCAAACCCCTATGAATCAGATGCACCTTGGACTCCGTACCCTTGCACAGTCTGATGATATTTTCTCTGTGCATGAAAATTGCCAAGGCACCCAGAAAGATACCGCCGACCATGATCCACGGCTTCTGGATATAGAAAATTACAAAACCTGCAATAAAGGTCACAGCTCCCAAGATAGAGCCGAGAGAAACATACCGGGTAATGCCAAAAGCGATGGCAAATACCACAATCAGCGCAATGCCGATCCGCCAATCCAGCACCAAGGCAGTGGTCAAGCCACAGAGAATTCCCTTTCCGCCCCGAAAACCCAGCAGCGCGGGAAAATCATGACCCAGAGATACACTCACAGCTCCCAGCATCAGGCCCTCCATATAGTAGCCGTAGGGGAGCAAAATCAGGCCGCCCATAAAGCAGGCCAAAATGGTTTTTGCCACATCTACCAGTATCACCAGCAGGGTACTCCATCCGCCGTAATTCCGGAAAAAGTTGGTGAGCCCTGCGTTACCGCTGCCGTGATTGCGCACATCATCGTCAGCAACCAATGTGGAAATGCAAACCGAACCATTTAAGTTTCCCAGCAAGTAGGCAGACAGCGCCGCCACTAAAATCGGAAATACCATTGGAAATACCATTGCTTATTCCTCCTTGTCGCCCTTCTGGCGGATGGTAATACGCACAGGCGTACCCTGCAAGCCGAAGACCTCTCGAATCTGGTTCTCCAGATACCGCTGATACGAGAAGTGGAACAACCGGGCATCATTGCAGAAAATCACAAAATGCGGGGGTTTGGTGCCGGCCTGAGTCATATAATAAATCTTTAAACGGCGTCCCTTGTCCGTAGGAGGCTGCACCCGGGCCGTAGCATCCGCCAGCACGCTGTTCAGCGCGCCGGTGGTGATTCGGCTGGTGTTCTGGGTATGGACATCCTGAATCACCTGAAACAGCTTGTCCACCCGCTGCCCCGTCAGCGCAGAAAGAAATACCACCGGAGCATAAAGCATATAGCTCAGATCATTGCGGACGGACGCTTCCTTATCCCGCATGGTGTTGGTTTCCTTATCCTCCACCGCATCCCACTTATTGACAACAATAATTGCCGCCTTACCGGCTTCATGAACCAGGCCGGCAATTTTGGTATCCTGCTCCGTAACACCGTCATTGGCATCCACCAAAATCAGGCATACATCGGACCGCTCAATGGCGCTGATGGTGCGCATATTGGAGTATTTCTCAATCAGGTCATCCACCTTGCTCTTTCGGCGCATACCGGCGGTATCGATAAAGCAATACTTTCCGGTATCGTTTTCAAAGTAGCTGTCGATGGCATCCCGGGTCGTGCCTGCCACATTGGACACGATGACCCGTTCTTCCCCCAGAATCCGGTTCAGCAGGCTGGACTTGCCCACATTGGGCTTACCGACGATGGCCACCTTGATGACCTCATCTTTTTCCTCCTGCTCTTCCTCCTGAGGGATGTTTTCCAGTACCCAGTCCAGCATATCACCGGTGCCGTGACCGTGGACTGCGGAAACCTCAAACAGATCGCCAATCCCCAGAGAATAAAACTCGTATACATCCGGGTTCACCGCGCCGATGGAGTCACATTTATTGACCGCCAGCGCCACCGGCTTTTTGGATTTGCGCAGCATGGTGGCCACATCCTGATCCGCAGCCGTCACACCGCTGCGGACGTCGGTAACCATAATGATAGCATCCGCCAATTCAATACCGATTTCCGCCTGTCTGCGCATAAATTTCAGCATATCGCTGTCCGTATTGGGTTCAATGCCACCGGTATCCACCAGAGAGAACTCTCTTCCGCACCATTCGCAATCTCCATAGATGCGGTCCCGGGTCACACCGGGGGTATCCTCTACGATAGAGGTACGCTGACCGGTCAGCTTATTAAACAGCATGGACTTTCCCACATTTGGCCGGCCAACGATGGCCACCAAAGGTTTTGCCATGACGATCACTCCCTTCTT
>JAZOUU010000015.1:0-37521 GCA_045658365.1 Faecousia sp.
GGCTTCATTGTGGGGAACAGCAGGACGTCCCGGATGGAGGGGGAATCGGTCAGCAGCATGCACAGCCGGTCGATGCCGAAGCCCAGACCGCCCGTGGGGGGCAGGCCGTATTCCAGAGCCGTGATGTAATCGTAGTCCACCTGAGCCTTGGTCTCGGGATCCAGCGCCTTCCGGTCGGCCACCTGCTTTTCAAACCGACCCTTCTGATCGATGGGATCGTTCAGCTCGGAGAAAGCGTTGCCAAACTCGGTAGCGTTGATGAAATACTCAAACCGCTCGGTAAAGGCAGGATCGTCGGGCTTGCGCTTTGCCAAGGGGGAGTTTTCCACGGGATAATCGTAGATAAAGGTGGGCTGAATCAGATTCTCTTCCACAAAGGCATCGAAGAACTCTACCAAAATAGCGCCCTTGGTGGGAATTTCCGGCAGCTCCACGTGCTTTTCCTTGGCGATGGCGATGGCTTCCTCGTCGGTGGAGATCTGAGAGAAATCCACGCCGGAGTACTTCTTGACCGCCTCGATCATGGTCAGCCGCTCCCAGTGGCTCAGGTCGATTTCCTTGCCCTGGTAGGTGATCTGCAGCGTGCCGCAGACGTTCATGGTGACGGTCTTCATCATCTCTTCCACCAGATCCATCATGCCATGGAAATCGGTGTAGGCCTGGTATAGCTCAATGGAAGTGAATTCCGGATTGTGCTTGGTGTCCATGCCTTCGTTGCGGAAGATGCGGCCCACTTCGTAGACCCGATCCATACCGCCCACGATCAGCCGCTTCAGGTACAGCTCGGTCTCGATCCGCAGCACCATGTCCATATCCAAAGTGTTGTGGTGGGTGTAGAAGGGACGGGCGGAAGCGCCGATCTCAAAGGGAGTCAGAATGGGGGTATCCACTTCCAGGAAGCCCTTGGAATCCAGGAAATGCCGCAGCTCCCGGAGGATCTGGCTGCGCTTAACAAAGGTGTCCTTGACCTCGGGATTTACGATCAGATCCACATACCGCTGGCGGTATCTGGTTTCCTGGTTGGTAAGGCCGTGGAATTTTTCCGGCAGGGGAAGCAGGGACTTAGCAAGCAGAGTTGCCTCGTGAACCCGGATGGAGATTTCGCCCCGCTCGGTCTTGAACACATCGCCGGCAACACCGACGATATCGCCGATGTCATTCTTCTTGAAACGGGCGAAGGAGGCTTCGTCCATCTCGTCAAATTTCAGATAGAGCTGAATCCGGCCGGCATTGTCCTGCAGGTCGCAGAAGGATACCTTGCCCATGCCTCGCTTGCTCATTAAGCGGCCTGCCAGCCGGACGGACTGACCTTCCATGGTTTCAAAATTTGCCTTTACTGTTGCGGAGTCGGAGGTGACCTCAAATTTGGTCTGAGCAAAGGGGTCTAAGCCCTCGGCCCGGAGAGCCTCCAGCTTCTCCCGGCGGACCTTCATCTGGTCAGACAGGGACATTTCTGCCTGGGGTACAAATTTTGCCATAGCTTAACCCTCGCGAGAAACGTCGATGACCTTCATCTGGTAAGAGCCGGCGGGGGCGTTTACCGTGAAGACATCATTTACAGACTTGCCCACCACGGCCCGGCCGAAGGGGGAGTCGTCGGAGAGCTTGTATTCCATAGGATTGGCTTCCTGAGAACCGGTGATCCGGTACTTGGTCTGGGTGCCGGTCTTCAGATCCTCCACCACTACGGTGCAGCCCAGGCCCACCCGGCCATTGGCCTCGTTCTCATCCTCGATGATCACGGCGTGGGACAGGATGTCTTCAATTTCGGCAATGCGGCCGTAGAGTTTGGCCTGCTCGTTTTTGGCGGCATCGTACTCAGAGTTTTCGGACAAGTCACCGTAGGAACGGGCTTCAGCGATCATGGCCGCAATTTCGCGCTCCCGGGTGGTCTTCAAATAGTTCAGTTCCTTTTCCAGATCCTGCAGCCGCAGGCTGGTGATTTTAAATTCCTTTGCCATATTCAAAATCCTTTCTCAGAAAAAATATCCATAGCTCCCTACATTATAGAGGGTTTTCCCCCAGCAGTCAAGGCAATCCTGGAAGTTTTTCGGATAAAAATGAAAAAATCCGACCCCGGGGGTGACCCTAAACAGATAATAAAAAGCCCAATTTCTCAATTGGGCTTTTTATTTTAAAGGGTATGACCGCAATCCCCAAGCAAAACTTCCCGGGTCGTGCCGTAAAAGACATCCTGGCGATTGCTGATGTAGGCGCAGAATTCCTCCAAAACATCCCAGGAACCGGGCTCATAATCGTAGGCGTAGCTGTGACCGTAGACAGAGAGGAGCTGCGGCCGGTCTGAGGAGGAATTTAGGAATTGGTCTGCCAATGCAAACAGTTCTTCCCGGGGGAGCCATCTGGTGTCGACAGTGCCCTGGAAGCGGAAAAGATCCTTGGGCACTTCAAAACTCTGAGAAATGCCGTTGATTCGGGCATAACGGACACCGGTGTGATTTTTCAGCAGCTGGATGATGCGATCGTTGTGGTTGACGCCGCCGCCGGGATAAGCAAAGCCTACCACCTCGTAACCCAGCAAGTCACTGAGTTGTAGCCGATCCTGCTCTACCTGGCGAATAATTTCGGCATCGTCATCGATGGTAACCAAATTGGGGTGGGTAAGGGTATGGGCGGCCACCTCATGACCGTTGTAGATGGATCGAATTTCTTTCGCGGAGAATCTGGAGTGATCCGCAGAAATTCCGCATTTTTCCAAAACACCTTTCTCGCCTAACCGGGCAGAATTCAGGTTAAAGGTGCATTTTAGATTGTATTTATTGAGAATTTCGATGACCCGAAGATCCTGGGTTACACCGTCATCAAAGCTGAAGGTAATTGCTTTTTGTTTTCCGTAGAACATAGTTTTTCTCCTTTCAATTCGGCTCCCGGGACTGCTTTTTCTGTTCTTCCTCTTCCAAGACCCGGTAAGCCACCTTGCCTACCAACGTCTTTGGCAGGTCCTCCCGGAACTCGATGTCGTAGGGCATGGCATATTTGGCGATATACTCCCGGCAGTAGTCCATCAGTATTTTCTTGGTTTCCTCTGTGGCTGCGGCTTTTGGTGCCAGCTTCACAAAGGCCTTGACTTTTTGCATTTTGTAGGAATCCGGAACACCGATGACACAGCTCATTTGCACCAGCTCGTGGGCGTCCAGAATGTTTTCCAATTGGGCGGGATACACATTGTAGCCGGAGGTCACGATCATCCGCTTGGCTCTGCCTTTGAAGTAGACAAAACCCTGGCTGTCCATCGTGCCCAGGTCGCCGGTGTAAACCCACGTCAGACCGTCTTCGTGGGCTTGGAGAGTCTGAGCGGTTTCTTCAGGATGATTCATATATTCCTTCATCACCGTAGGGCCTGCCAAAAGGATCTCGCCCTCGGTGCCGTAGGGCACTTCCTGCGCAGTACCCGGCGTCACGATTTTGATATAGGTATCGGGGAAGGGCAGACCTATGGAGCCTTCCTTATAAATATGGCTAGGGGTCAGGCAACAAGCCGTGACAGTTTCTGTAGTGCCGTAGCCCTCCCGAACCTGAACGGTCGCTTTGTGGTCATAGAGGAATTTATCAAACTTCTTTTTCAGCTCAATGGAAAGACTGTCGCCGCCGGAAAAGACGCCTTTCAGGCAGCTTAAATCCGCATCGTCCATATTCGGCAGCCGCAGCAGCGCCTCATAGAGGGTGGGAACACCGGCAATGAAGTTGCAGCGGTGCTTTACCAAATCCTTTGCATAGCTGCTGGCGGTAAACCGGGGCACTAAGATACAGCGGCCGCCCTGGGAAAGCATCGTGTGGACGCAGACCCCCAGGCCGAAGCCATGGAACAGCGGCATGGCCGCCAGCATCTTATCCCCTGGGCGGAACATGGGGTTGGTGGCGATAACCTGCTGACCTAGTGCGTTAAAGTTTTTGTTAGTTAAAACAATGCCTTTGGTCGTTCCGGTGGTGCCGCCGGAATAGAGAATCACTGCCGGGGCATCGGAGGTTCGGGGAGCTTTGGGGTTTTCAAAGGATTTACCCATATGCAGAAAGTCTTTCCAGCGCAGGACGGGCGCGTCGGCGGGGATTTTCTCGATTTTTCTGCCTTGAGTCAGGCAGTAGCCCAGCTTTGTTAGCGGCGGCAGGGCATCGGCAATGCTGGTAATGATCAGGTGATTGACCGGGGTTCCTTGTATTGCCCGCTGGAACTTGGGATAGAACTGATCCAGCGTGACAGCGGCCACAGAGCCGGATTCCTGGAGATAGAAGGTAATTTCCTTTTCTGCTGACAGAGGGTGGATCATATTTGCGATGCCGCCCACCAGGTTTACGGCATAGAACAGGTACACCGCCTGGGGACAGTTGGGCATGGCGATGGTCAGCTTGTCGTTTTCCTGAACACCCATGGCGCGCAAGGCTTTGGCGCAAACTTCCACGTTTTTTACCAGTTCCCGGTAGGTTGTGGCTTTCCCCATGAAGTCAAAGGCTACATTTTCCGGGTATTGATCGGCGATTTTTGCAACGGCATCAAACATGGTGCCTTCAAAATATGTTAAATGCATGGGCACGCTTCCCAAAGAATCTTTCCATGGGGTGCAGGCAGTTACGTGGCTCATGTGAATATACCTCATCTTTCAAAGGTCTGCATATCTGTTATTTTATCGGATTTTTCCGGCAAAAGCAATTGATTATACTTAAAAATATAAAAATATCAAAAAAGAAACGCAGCAAAAGCTGCGTTTCTTTAAATATTGGGCTTTAATTACACCTTTGCGGCCTTTTTTCTCAAAATCATCACAAGAATATGAGCAACAACGCAAGCCAGACCTACGGCAGTTGCAACATAGCTAACGATGACATTCCGGTTCCAGCAGCTAGCGGTTTTGATAAAGTCGCTAATATGATAGCCGTAAATGCTATACACGCCCAGACCGAAAGCGGCAAGAGGGCCAATCAAAGACTTGGACTTTACCAGAGAGAAAATGCCAAGAGCAACACCCAGCAGCATAACCAGCACAGGCATGGTCACTTCGTTATTAATCATAAACTCGGTATCGGTGCTGTTTTCGTAATTCTTTACCAAGCCCTTATGATCCTCGGGGAACCAGACAAAACCGGCGATACTGGCTTCCTTCGTAACGGTGACCATTTTTCTGTCCTCGCCTCTTTCCTTGGTTTCGTATACCCAGGAGGGAGTAAACATCATTACGATCATTACCAAAATCATCAATACACTGACCCATGTAAAAATCTGCGCGAGGCCAATCTTGTTCTTCATAATGTATGCTCCTTTAGCACTTGTATTTACCATCACATCATAACAGAAAGCGGCGCTGAATTTGTGAACAAATTGTGAACGTTTTGAAGAGAGCTCCGGAAAACCGGCTGTTTTCGCTATGTTTCTGTATTTTGTGTGGGAGAGTCTTCCTAAAAAGACCCTTCTAATGTTTGAAAAGAAAGGGTTAGAATTCCAGATCCAGCTTGGAGATCGCAGCAGCGCAACGGGGGCAGAGACCCTCGGCATTGGCCTGCGTAGAGTGCATCCAGCATCGGGGACACTTTTCACCCTTGGCTTCGGACACGCCGATGACCAGTTCGGGGTAGTTGGCACCGTTGCCTACTTCTGCGCCGTCCTCGGGAGCGGCCCAGTCACAGGCGGAAACGATGCAGATCTCTGCCAGGTTCAGGCCTTCGCAGGCTGTCTTCAGCTCATCGCAGCCCTGCAGAGTGACATGGGCCTCCAAGGCTTTGCCGATCCGTTTGTCAGTGCGGGCCTTTTCCAGAATGCCGTTGACATCCTGCCGCAGTTTCATGACGGTCTCCCACTTTTCCATGGCGGCGGCATCCAGCTTGTAGGCGGCGAAGCTTTCGGGCATCTGGTTCAGCAGGACATTACGGACATCATCGGCTGCTTTGTGGGGCATGGATTGCCAGATTTCGTCACAGGTGAAGGCCAGGATGGGGGAGAATAGTTTTGCCATAGCATCCAGAATCAGGAACAGGGCGGTCTGGGCACTGCGACGGCGTAAGCCGCCGGCTTCCTCACAGTACAGCCGATCCTTTAAAATATCCAGATAGAAACTGGAAAGCTCCACCACGCAGAAATCGTTCATGGCGTGGGTGATCACATGGAATTCATAGCCGTTGTAGGACTTCCGGACCAGAGCGGTCAGTTCATCCAGTCTGGTCAGCGCCCACTTATCCAGCTCTTCCATGTTCTCCGCAGCTACCATATCGGTATTGGGATCAAAGTCGGAAAGGTTACCCAGACAGTAGCGGGCGGTGTTGCGGAACTTCAGATAGTTCTGAGCGATTTGCTTGAAGATCTCCTTGGAGCAGCGGACATCTGCATGATAGTCGGAAGAAGCCGCCCATAAACGGACGATATCCGCGCCGAAGTCCTTAATAAGGTCGGCAGGATCTACACCGTTGCCCAGGGATTTGTGCATAGCCCGGCCCTGTCCGTCAACGACCCAGCCATGGGTCAGAACCTGCTTGAAGGGTGCGCCCTGGTCCAGCGCGCCGACGGAGGTCAGCAAGGAAGACTGGAACCAACCGCGGTACTGGTCAGCGCCCTCCAGGTACACATCCGCAGGCCACAGCTCAGGGGTGCGGTGCATCAAGGAAGCATAATGGGTAGAACCGGAGTCAAACCAGCAGTCCAGGGTGTCGGTTTCCTTGTCGAATTCCTTGCCGCCGCAGTGGGGGCAGGTAAAGCCATCGGGAATCAGCTCCATGGCTTCCTTTTCAAACCAGACGTTGGAGCCAAATTCGTCAAACAGAGCGGAAATCTTGGCAATGGATTCGGGAGTGGAAACGGGCTTTCCACAATCATTGCAGTAGAACACAGGAATGGGCAGACCCCAGCGGCGCTGACGGGAAATACACCAGTCGGCCCGCTCCCGGATCATGCTGATCATCCGGTCTTCGCCCCAGGCGGGGAACCACTGGACATTTTCAATGGCCTTGGCCGCCTGTTCCTTGAAGGACTCCACAGAGCAGAACCACTGAGGGGTGGCCCGGAAGATGACGGGCTTCTTGCAGCGGTCGTGATGGGGGTAGGAGTGGACGATCTCTTCAGAAGCGAACAGAGCGCCGCTTTCCTTCATATCAGCAAGGATAATGGGATTGCTTTCTTCGGTCTTCAGGCCGGCATACTTACCGGCATAGTCGGTGTGGCGGCCATAATCATCCACGGGAACCACCAGCTCCATGCCGTAGCGCATGCAGGTCTGGTAGTCATCAGCGCCGAAACCGGGAGCGGTGTGGACACAGCCGGTACCGGAGTCCATGGTGACATACTCTGCCCAAACCAGACGGGAGGTCTTGTCCAGGAAGGGATGCTGGGCCAGCATGTTCTCAAAGAAAGCGCCGGGATAACGAGCCAGGATCTCATAGCTGGTATAGCCGCCTATGCCCATGACCTTTTCACACAGGGCCTCTGCCACGATGAAGGTCTCGTCGCTGTAGTCGGGCTTCACCAGTACATAATTCTCCCGGGGGTGGAGACAGATGGCCATGTTGCCGGGCAGCGTCCAGATAGTGGTGGTCCAGATGACGAAGTAGGTCTTGCTCAGGTCAAACTGATTGAGCTTGCCCTGATCGTCCTTCAGCGCGAATTTTACATACACAGAGGTACAGGGATCGTCCTTATACTCGATATCGGCCTCCGCAACGGCGGTGACACAGGCAGGGCACCAGGTAACGGGCTTCAGACCCTTATAGATATAGCCCTTGTCGAACATCCGGCCAAAGACCTTGACTTCCTGCGCCTCGAAATGCTTGTCCATGGTGCGATACGGCGCTTCCCAGTCGCCCACGACGCCCAGCCGCTTAAAGCCGCCCATCTGCTTCTGGATAAAGTCCTCGGCGAAGTCCTCGCAAGCCTTGCGGAATTCGGGGACGGACATGTCCTTGTTCAGCTTTTTCTTGGAAGTTTCGATGGCCCGCTCGATGGGCAGACCGTGATTGTCCCAGCCGGGGACATAGGGGGTGTAGTGACCCATCATGGCCTGGCTGCGGACGATAAAGTCTTTCAAAGTCTTGTTCAGCGCGTGACCCATGTGAATGTAGCCGTTACTGAAGGGAGGGCCGTCGTGGAGAACGAAGGGGGGCAGATCCTTATTCTTTTCCAGCATGGCGTTGTAAAGATCCAGCTGCTCCCAGTTTTCCAGCATACCCGGCTCCCGGTTGGGAAGCCCGGCCTTCATGGGAAAGTCGGTTTTCGGTGTAATGATGGTGTTTTTGTATTCCATAGGAATGTAACCTCCATTTGAAAATTTGTATTGTAGGGCGGGGGCTTGCTCCCGCCGAAATATAGAAAAATGCGTTAATCTATGTCATAAAATATGAAATGTTCATCTGCGGGGAAGTCGATCAATCTCCACTCCTCGTCCTGATAGGATGCAGGAATGAATACTTCAAAAACATATCCGTTAGAAAAATCAATACGGATGTCACCAAGAGGGGATCTCTCGCAGTGCGTCACATAATGTCCAAGCAGGTTTTTGGCGATTTGTTTAGAGACCACATCGAACACACTGCTTTCACCATCGGGTCTGCCGATTTCTGAATAATCCCATTCGCTTTCATCAATCATATCCGAGTATGGCTTATACATGTCGCGGGAGCCCAGTATAATTTTATTGTTGTGAACAAATCGCCATTGAACCTGCAAATGCAGGGAATATGTTGGATACACCTTATCGGAAATAACATGGTTGCCAATGCTGATTGTTTTTCGAGAATCATGACCAAAATTCAGACAAAGCATATCAATTACGCGACACATACTGTTAAACGGTTGGTTGAGAAGTCTGTTCATAGTCCTCCTAAAGATGCACAGATTGGCGGCGGGAGCAAGCCCCCGGCCTACATGGTATTCTAGCAATGAAAAAACACCTTTGTCTCTTACAAAAAGAGACAAAGGTGTATAGACCTCTGCGGTACCACTCTTGTTCCGGTTTCCCGGCACTTGAATCCGCGGTAACGGGCGGGCCCGGCGCAGCCTACCATGCAAAAGCACTTCGGTGTGCAGCTCGGAGGGGATATGCGTTGCTAACCAATCGCTGCCTCTCACCAAATGGCAGCTCTCTGAAGATAGGATAAGCAGGCACCTGTCCTCGTCAATGCAGTGACATATAAGGGGGGATTACTTGTGAGCGGAGTCGTAGTTTGGGCCATTGGAACCAAACTGCTCGCCCAGATTTCCGAATTTGCTGGTGGTAGATTCGTTGCTGGGATGCATGGGCTTGGGCGTGGGGGCGGTATCTGCGGTGGTGCCGATCTGCGCCTCCAAATTGGCAGCGATCTCATCAGCTACATCGGCGATGGGATCCGGCTCGGCGGTTTCTTCCTCAGCGTTGTCGCTGTCAAAATCGTACATATTGGTAGTAGCCCTGGTTACAGGACGGTTGGCGGTTTTGATCCGATCCAATGCCTGCAGGCAGCTGCGAAGCTGCTCTTCCAACTCCTCGATCTTAGCGGCTGCGGTGCGACGGGCTTCCTCCACCCGGGCATTTTCCTCTGCGATGAGGGCATCGGCATTTTTGGAGCTTTCGGTAGCGGCGGAGTTGGCGTCACTGAGCATTTGGGTGCATTTGGTCTCTGCTTCCCGAACCATCATATCGCAGGTCTTCTGCGCGTTGACGATGGCGTCTTTCATGGAAGCTTCGTTTTTGCGGTACTCCTCCAGCTTGCCCACCAGAACACGCATCTTGCTTTTCAGCAGGGCATTTTCCTTATACAAGGTAACATAGTCCTCGGTCAGAGGCTCCAGAAATTCGTCCACAGACTGCATATCATAGCCGCCGAAGGTGGCGCGGCTGAAAGAAATCTGCTCGATTTGCTGCGGTGTAAACATAGCTTATCCTTTCTCTAATGCTTAGATGTAGCTTTCTACTTCGCTCTGAAGATTCTCAAGATCTCCGATCACATCCATGTTGTGGGGGCAAAACAGATAGGTGGACTGAGCAACCTTCTTTACCTTGCCGTCCAGAGCATAGGCGCAGCCGGACAGGAAGTCCACGACCCGGCGGGCCATGGCCTTATCCACATTTTCCATGTTGACGATTATGGCTTTCTTATTGCGCAGGTCGTCGGCAGCCTTGGAGGTGTCGTTAAAATTGGCAGGGTGGAACAAAACAACTTCCTGCTTGTTGCCCATGGAAACCACCTGACCGCTGAAGCCGGCGGCGGGACGGGCGGGCTCTTCACTGGCAGAGAAATTGAAAGCAGGCGCGCGGCGGGTACGGGCAGGACGTTCTTCCGTCAGTTCTTCATCAAAAGCGTCTTCTGCTACTTCCTCTTCTTCGTATTCATCGTACTCGTCGTCTGCGTAAGGCTGTGTAAATTTCTTAACGTTATCCCAAAAGCTCATTTTGTATCCTCCTGTATGTTCACATCGTTATGGCTGGGAGCGGCGGTTGGTCTTGGCCCAAAAATGGCGGTGCCCACACGAATCATGGTGCTGCCGCATTGGACTGCGTCCACAAAGTCACCGGACATTCCCATAGACAGAATCTCCATGGATACATTATCGCTGTTTTTTGTCATTATGTCAACAGAAAGGTTGCACATTTCTTGAAAAAATTTCAGATTATCTCCCGAATTTTGGGGAATTGGGGGGATTGTCATAAGACCTTTCACCCGAAGATTGGGGAAATTATCCATTTGCTCCACCACCTGGAAAACCTCTGTGGGAGAAAAACCGCCTTTGCTGTCCTCTTGTCCCACATTCACCTCCAGCAGGATATCCTGAAGGATTCCCTGCCGGGCGGCTTCAGCCTGGATGGCCCGGAGCAGTTTCATCCGATCCACACTTTGAATGACAGATACTTTTCCCACCACCTGCTTGACTTTATTGGTCTGCAGGCGGCCGATGAAGTGGACTTCTGCGCCCTCGTAGGCATTTTGCGCCAGTTTTTGGGTCAGTTCCTGCACCCGGTTTTCTCCGCACAGGTCAATGCCTGCGGCAATGGCCTGCCGGACGGCATCGGCATCATTCATTTTCGTGGCAGCGCAGAGCCGGATCTTGGACGGATCCCGGCCTGCGGCAAGGGCGGCATCGGTCAGCTGACGGCGGACAGCGGCGACATTTTCAGCGATGGACATAATGATTTCCTCTTTTCTTTTTACGCACAAAGGCGACGGTTACGCGCCGTCGCCCTGTGTCACTATGGGGTGGGGGCTGCAGCCCTCAGGGGCTTCATGGGAGCCAGGGTAGAGATGGCATGCTTGTAGATCATTTGCTGCTTGCCGTCGGATACCAACACGACCACAAAGCTGTCATAGCCTGTGATCACTCCCCGGAGCTGAAAGCCGTTCATCAGAAAAAGGGTCACGGGGACTTTCTCCCGGCGTACCTCTTTGAGAATGGCCTCCTGCAAATTGATGGCGTCTGACATATGTATACCTTCTTTCTTTTGGGATACACATATGTTAACATTTTTCAGTTGTCGTTTTCGTGCAGAACCTGTCGCGCCCGGACAAGAATTTCGGAAAGCGGTTGGTCTTGCCGTCGAAGCAGCCAGTGAATCTGCTTGTTCCGGCGGAACCAGGTCAGCTGCCGCTTGGCATAGTGCCGGGATGCTTGCTGCACCTGAGAAGCTGCCTCGGAAAGGGATATGGTTCCGTCCAGCGCCGCCAGAAACTCCTTATAGCCGATGGCCTGCAGGGCAGTGGATTTTTTGGGGATTCCCAGGGCAAGAAGTTGATGAATTTCTTCCATCAGACCATCTTCCAGCATCTTTTCTACCCGCAGGTCAATGCGCCGGTAAAGGTCTGCCCGGTCTTCAAAATCCAGACCCAGCCACAGGGGCTTAAATTTGGCGGGTTGGGCTTGGGTCATCCGGTTATGCTCAGTCATAGTGCGGCCGGTTTCGTAGTAAACCTCCAAAGCCCGGAGAATCCGCTTGCGGTCGGCAAGATGGAGCTTGGCCGCCGCTTCCGGGTCGATTTGAGTCAGTAAGTTCAGCATGGCTTCCATGCCCTCGGCATCCGCCCGGGCCTCTAAGGATTCCCGCATGCCGGTGGAGGGGACGGGGGCAAAGTCATTTCCCCGAATCAGGCTGTCCATATATAGCCCTGTGCCGCCGGCGATGATGGCGGTCTTATCCCGAGCCACAATATCCTCCACAATGGGGGTGGCCATGGCGCAGTAGCGGCCCACGGAAAAATCCTCCCCCGGCTCGGCAACATTCAGCATATGGTGGGGGACTCCCTGCATCTCTTCCGCCGTGGGTTTGGCAGTGCCGATATCCATGTATTTGTAAACCTGCATGGAATCGCAGGATACCACTTCGCCGTTCAGTTCCTGGGCAAGAGCCACAGCCAGGGCGGTCTTGCCGGAGGCCGTTGGCCCGGCAATGCAAATAATATTGTTCATAGAACCTCCTTAGGTTCTCTTAAACTGTTTTTCCAGTTGTTTTTTGCTTAGGCTGACGCGGATGGGTCTGCCGTGGGGGCAGTATTTCAGATCCTCCCGGGCCATTACCTGCCGGACGATGGCCAGAAGCTCCGCGTCATCATTATCCCAGCCGGCCTTAATGGCGGCCTTGCAGGCCACGGTATGTAAAAGGGTATCCCGGACGGTATCTGCCCGCTCTCTGCGGCCTGCCAGCAAATCGGCGGCAAGGGCTTCTATGGCCTGGGCGGCCAGTTCGGGGGTCAGATCCATGGGAATCTGACGCAGCAATACGGTATTATCGCCAAATTCGTCGATTTCAAATCCCAGTTCTGTCAGCAGCGGCAGGTTGGAAAGCAAAATCGCAGTACTTTCGGGATTCATACGGACAGGGATAGGGGCTAACAGCATTTGAGAGCTGATGGCTTCCTGATTGGCCTTTAGCTTTTCAAAGAGAATCCGCTCATGGGCGGCATGCTTGTCGATGAGGAAGGCATCCTCGCCCTGTTCCACCAAAATATAGCTGTTGTACAGCTCACCCACCATCCGCCAGGGAGTTTCCTCCGGCATGGGCAGCGCGGTCTGCTCCGGCTCCGGCTGGGGCTCGGCAGCGGGCGCTGCCGGAACGGGAGTGACAGGGGGCGTATAGGCGGGAGGTGTCACCGCGGGGATGAATACGTTCTCCCTTAGAATGGGGTTTTGTTGCAGCACCGCCTGGGATGCGGCCCTTGCCGCTTCCGGTTTGGGCTGGGGCGCAGACTGCACCGCAGCGGAGAAATTTCGGTATTCTTCCGCCGTCATGGTGCGAAAGAAGGAAGTTTGTTTAGCAGCCTGCTTCGGCTCTGCCGGAACAGATGTGACCGGCTGCGGAGCAAAACGTACCTCCGGCCGGTCTTTCTGGGTGTTGAGGGCGGCCAAAACGCCGTAATGCACACAGTCAAACACGGCTTTTTCCGACAGGAATTTTACTTCCGTTTTGGCAGGATGGACGTTCACATCCACTGCATTGGCAGGAAGATGCAGATGCAGCACGCAGGCGGGGAATTTCCCCACCATGATCTGGTTGCGGAAGGCTTCCTCCAATGCCGCTGTCAGCAGCTTGGATTTCACCGGCCGGTCATTGACGAAAAAGGTCTGCATCGCCCGGCTGGGACGGGCATCGGTGGGCTTGGATACAAAGCCAGACAGGGTATAATTGTCCCACCGGCTGTCTACCTTGGACATTTGGGCGGATTCCCGTCCGTAAATGCAGTACACAGCATCCTGGAGATTGCCGCTGCCGGGGGTGGAGAGAATCTGCTTTCCGTCCCGCAGGAAGGTGAATGCCACCTCCGGATGGGCCAGCGCCTGCATCTGCACCGCGGCAGTGACCCGTCCGCCCTCTACGGTGTCGGACTTCATAAATTTCATCCGGGCAGGAGTATTATAAAACAAGTCCCGAATGATGATGGTGGTGCCATCGGGACAGCCGGCCTCGGATTCTTCCGTAATCTCTCCGGCTTCCAGATGTAAGCTGGTGCCGCTGAGATGTTCGGAGGTTTTTGTCATTAGGTCAATCCGGCTGACAGAGGCGATGGCCGCCAAGGCTTCGCCTCGGAAACCCATGGTGGAAATAGCCGCCAGGTCCTCGGCATTGCGAAGTTTCGAGGTGGCGTGGCGCAAAAAGGCGGTCTTGGCATCCTCCGGAGCCATGCCGCAGCCGTTATCGGTGACCCGAAGGAAGGTCATGCCGCCGTCCCGGATTTCTACGGTGATTTTGGTGGCGCCGGCATCCACTGCGTTTTCCAGAAGCTCCTTTACCACGCTGGCAGGCCGCTCCACCACTTCGCCGGCAGCTATTAAGTTGGCAACATGCTGGGAAAGCTGAATGATATTGGGCACAGAAATCACCTCACAGAGAAAATACCAATGGCATTGATGATGGCATGCATTAAAATGGGAGCGAAAATACTGTCAGAGCGGCGGTAGGCCCAGGCAAGGAAAATCCCCGCAGGAATGTACTGAATGGCGCACAGCAGCAACGTTATGGCGTCAAAACTGCCGACATAGTTCAGCACATGAATGGCGCAGAATAGGGCTGTGGAAACAAGATAAGCGGCAATGGGGCTTCGCTTTACCAGATTCCCAAAAACCACGCCCCGGTACAGACATTCCTCTGCCACAGGTACCAGGAAAATGGTGCCGGCGGCCATCAGGGAATAGTTCTGGGTGGCAATGGCGGCAATATTACCGTCGTTGACATTGGAAAAGCCGGGAAAAAGCAGAACGATGAAAAGGGAAATTTGAGAATTTAAGAAGGTGTAACCCAGCAGCCCCAGTACCACCGAGGTGGCCAGGCGAACCGGGTGATTGCCCAAGGCCTGCAGAGATTTCCACAGGAAATTTCGCAGAATACAGGCAATGCACAAAAACTGAAACAGAAAATAGAAGAAGTTCACCTGGGCACTGTTCAGATTCGGAAATAGAATGAGCGCGCAAAAGGGAAACAGTACCGGCAGCAGACCCAAAGCCAGCAGCAGGTACACGGCACCGAAAGTCTGCTCCGTTTTGTTCATGGAAATGGATAGGATTTTGTTATTTTGCATATCAGTTTAACATTTTCTTCAGCTTGTAAAGCTCGTTCATGGCTTCAATGGGGGTGAGGGTTTCCACTGCGATGGCGGAAAGGGCGTCGCAGACCTGCTGGGTACGAAGATCCAGCATGCTGATTTGATCCTCCGGCTCGGCCATGGGCACGGGAGCATGGACAACGGCGTTTTCGCTTTCCAGTTCCTGCAAAATCTCCCGGGCCCGCTGGATCACGCCGTTGGGAAGTCCGGCCAGCTTGGCTACCTCGATGCCGTAGCTGTCGTCGGTGGCGCCGGGGATGATTTTCCGCAGGAAGATCATCTGATCGCCCCGTTTTTTTACGGCAATATTGTAATTTTTCACATTGGGCAGCTTGCTTTCCAAGGTGGAAAGCTCATGGTAATGGGTGGCAAACAGGGTTTTTGCCCCCAGTTTTCTGGGGCTGGCCACATATTCCAGCACCGCCCGGGCGATGGACATGCCGTCGTATGTAGAAGTACCTCTGCCGATTTCGTCCAGAATCAGCAAAGACCGGCTGGTGGCATATTTCAAGATGGAGGCCACTTCTGACATTTCCACCATGAAGGTGGACTGGCCGGAGGCCAGATCATCGCTGGCACCGATGCGGGTAAAGACCCGATCCACAATGCCGATCCGGGCGCTGCGGGCAGGGACAAAAGAGCCGATTTGCGCCATCAGTACGATCAGCGCCACCTGCCGCATGTAGGTGGACTTACCGGCCATGTTGGGGCCGGTGATAATGGCCACCTGGTTATTCGCTGTGCCGAGGTCAGTATCGTTGGGAACGAAGAGGGTGTCTTTCAGCATGACCTCTACCACCGGGTGGCGGCCGCTGTCAATGGAAATTTCTCCGCCGAGAGTAATTTCCGGGCGGCAATAGCCCCGGGCGGCAGCCACAGATGCCAGGGAGCAGAGGGTGTCGGCGGCAGCCACAGCGGCTGCGGTGGTCTGCACTCTGGCAGCTTGTTGGGCAAGAAATTCCCGCAGTTCGTTGAACAGCTGATATTCCAGGGCGGTGAGCCGGTCTTTCGCCCCCAGCACCTGGTCTTCCAGTTCCTTAAGCTCGGGAGTGATGTAACGCTCGTTGTTGGTCAAAGTCTGCCGGCGGATGTAGTGAGCCGGCACTTGATCCACAAAGGATTTGGATACTTCAATATAGTAGCCAAAGACCCGGTTAAAGCCCACTTTCAGAGTGCGGATGCCGGTGGCCTCCTTCTCCCGAGCTTCGATGGCGGCCATGATATCCTGTCCGCCCTCCATAATGCTGCGCAGCCGGTCGGCTTCGGCATTGGCGCCCTTGCGGATGATGCCGCCCTCCCGGATGGTTAAGGGAGGATCGTCTACAATGGTGGCTTCAATGCGGTCGGCGCAGTCCATGAGAGGATCGGTGGCGTCGTTTAATTTGGTCAAAAGGGGCGTATGGCAAGCGCTGAGCTGAGCCTTTACCCCGGGCAGGGCCCGCAATCCCCGGGCAAAGCCCAGCAGATCCCGGGCATTGACTGTGCCGGTGACGATTCGGGTCATGATCCGCTCCAGATCCGTCACATCTCTTAGAGCGTTAGCAAGCTCCTCCCGGCAGATGGTGGATTCCACCAACTCTTCCACCGCCTGCTGACGGCGGTTGATCTCTGCGCTGTCCAGCAGGGGCTTTTCCAGCCAGCTGCGCAGCATCCGTCCGCCCATGGGGGTACGGGTTTTGTCCAGCACCCAGAGTAAGCTCCCCTTTTTGTCCTTGGAGCGCATGGTTTCCGTCAGTTCCAGATTCCGCCGGGCATCCAGATCCAGCTCCATGAATTTGCCTAGGGTGTAATACTCCAGATTCCGGATGTGGGCCAAATCGTTCTTTTGCAGGGTCTTCAGGGTGTGCAGCAGCGTGCCGGCGGCAATTACCGTGGCATCCATGCCCGCAATCCCCAGCTGCGCCAGAGATATGCCGAAATGATCCTCCAGCGCCTGCGCTGCAGAATCAAAGGTGAATTGTTCCGGCTTTCCCTCGTTGACACAGCAGCTTAAGCGGCGTAGAAGGGCATCGTCAAAGGCGGGGGTGCAGACTCCGCTGCCGTACCGAATCACCTCGGTGGGGGCGAAGCGGCCCAGCTCCGAGGCGGCGGCAGAAGCGTCATTGCAGACGGTGACAAAGAAATCGCCGGTGGAAATGTCGCAGAAGGAAAGACCGAACTGGTCGTTATCTTCAAACAGACAGCCGAAATAATTGTGCTTGCTGTCTTCCAGCATGCAGCTTTCCGTCACCGTGCCGGGGGTGACGATGCGGGTGATGTCCCGCTCCACTAAGCCTTTGGTGGTAGCCGGGTCGGTCATCTGCTCGCAGATGGCTACCTTATAGCCTCTCTGTACCAGCCGGGCAATGTAGGAATCCACGCTGTGGTAGGGCACGCCGCACATGGGGGTCTGCTCTTCCTTGGGTTTCCCCCGATCCCGGGTGGTGAGGGTCAGATCCAGCTCCTTGGCCGCCAGCCGGGCATCCTCGTCGAACATTTCATAGAAGTCGCCCAGACGGAAGAAAAGGATACAGTCCTGATTGCGCTCTTTAATTTCGTAATATTGACGCCGCATGGGGGTCATTTCTGTGTTTGCCATATTATCCGTCCTTTTCAGCCAGCGTTCCGGTAAGACTCCAGGTGGTGGAGCCGGTGATGGTAATGGGGGCAAAAGTGCCGATGGATTCTCTGTTTCCGGCAAAGCGTACCAGACGTCCGCCTTCGGTGCGGGCGGTCAGCATGTCGCCGTCTGTCCCGTCAATAAGACAGCGCATCGTTTTGCCGATATATGCTTTGTGAATTTCTTCCGAGATGGTGTTTTGCAGATTACAAAGCTGGTCAAACCGGCGGTTTTTCTCCTCCTTGGAGGTGGGGTCGTCCATGGAGGCGGCAGGGGTTCCCGCCCGGGGAGAGAAAATAAAGGTAAACAGCGCATCGTAGCGCACCTGCGAAATCAAAGACAGGGTTTCTTCAAACTCCTCTTCCGTTTCTCCGGGGAAGCCCACAATTACATCGGAGGTCAGCACCAGCTCCGGCATCATACTCTTGGCATAGTTTACCGCCTCTAAGTATTTTTCCCGGTCATAGTGGCGGTTCATGGCCTTCAGCACCCGGGAAGAACCGGACTGGAAGGGCAGATGAAGCTGCTTCGCGATTTTCGGGGAGGCTGCCATGGTGTCGAAGAGCTTTTTGGAGGCATCCCGGGGGTGACTGGTCATGAAGCGAATGAGAAAATCTCCGGGGATTTGGGCGATTTCTGCCAAAAGGTCAGAAAAATCCCAATCGCTTCCCAAATCCTTGCCGTAGGAGTCTACATTCTGTCCCAGCAGGGTAATTTCTTTGCAGCCCTGCTCGATCAGACTGCGGCACTCAGAAAGAATATCCTCTTTTTTTCGGCTCCGCTCCCGTCCCCGGACATAGGGCACGATGCAGTAGGTGCAGAAATTGTTGCAGCCGTACATGATGGATACCCAGGCCTTCAGGGGATTGTCCCGAAGCTGGGGGATGCCCTCCGCAATAGAGCCGGCTTCGTCTTCAATGTAAAACTGCCGCTTTTTTTGATTCAGCACGTTCCACAGAATTTCCGGGAACTGCCATAAATGGTGGGTAGAAAAGACCCCGTCCACATGGGGATAGCTTTTTTTGATCCGGTCGGAAACCTTGGTTTCTCCGGCCATGCAGCCACACAGGAAGATCTTTTGCTCCGGGTGGCGGCGCTTGGTGTGGGTGAGAGCGCCTAGATTGCCAAAAACCCGCTGCTCGGCATGTTCCCGAATGGCGCAGGTGTTCATTACCACCACGTCCGCGCCCTCGGCTTCCTGCACGATGGCGTAGCCGCACATGGACAAATATCCGCGGAGCTTTTCGGAATCCGACTCGTTTTGCTGACAGCCATAGGTTTCCACATAGGCCCGGGGTGTGCGGTTTTTCTGATGCCAGTAGGCGCTGAGTTTATCACAAAAGCTAAGCTGCTGGGCCAGCTGGAACTCTGAAATAACAGTGGTTTTTCCGTTCATGGGGTAATGCCTCCAAGTGATACTTTATCAATATATAATCATAGCATTTTTCTGCGAAATTTGCAAGTGTCCGGGAAGCGGAGAGATTCTTTTCTAAGATTGAATAAATTTCCCATCTGCGGCAAACAATACCTGCGGAAACCATTTTTAGGAGGTTGTTTTTGTGATGTTGCGAAAACGTATCATTTGCCTGCTGACAGCGGTGGGCTGCGTTGCGGCGCTTTGCGCCGGCGTGTCTGCGCTGGAGGTGGAGTCCGGCAGCACCTATTGCTTCAGCGCTGAGGATTTTTCTGAGGAAGAGCCCCTGACAGGGATCTGCATTACCGAGCTTCCTGACCCCAGCACCGGCACGGTGATGCTGGGCAGACGGGTACTGCGCCCCGGGGATATTCTGTCCGCAGACCAGCTGGCGCAGATGACCTTTGCGCCCCTGCAGACGAAGACCGATCAGGTAGCCCAGGTCAGCTATCTGCCCATTTACGAGAATCGGGTCGCTCCTGCTGCTACCATGGTCATTTCTGTCCTTGGCAAGGAGGATAAAGCGCCGGTGGCAGAGGATTCTGCCATGGAGACCTATAAGAATCTTCCCAATGAGGGAAAGCTGAAGGTCACTGACCCCGAGGGGGAAGCCATGACCTATACGCTGACCCGCCAGGGTAAGCGGGGACAGGTGGAGCTTCGCGCCGACGGCACATTCCTCTATACACCGAAGAAAAATAAGGTGGGTGTGGATTCGTTTACCTATACGGCAACGGATCCGGCAGGAAACGTATCCCGGGAGGCCACGGTGACGGTGCGGATTCTCAAGCCTGCGGATGCTACCCAGTATACCGATACCGTTGGAGAGGGTCACCGGTTTGCCGCAGAATGGATGAAGAACACAGGCCTCTTTGTGGGCGAGAAGATTGGCGGCGCCCTTTGCTTCAACGGACACAAGGAGGTGAGCCGTGGGGAATTCTTGACCATGTTGGTGAAGACGTTGGAAATCCCTGTGGATGAGAAACTGTCCTTTACCGGCTACACCGACGAAGCTCCCGAATGGCTGAAGCCCTATCTGGCGGCGGCTCTTCGATCTGGGCTGACGGCAGGACTGCCTGCCTCGGAAACAGGTATCTTTGGACCAGAGGAGGCCATCACCGGCGGCGAAGTGGCGGTGATGATGAGCAACGCCATGGATCTGGCGGTGGTCACCTCTGCCACAGAGGAAATGAATCCGGAAGAACCTGCCTGGGCCATGGCGGCGGTGACGGCTATGAATGAAAACGGCATCGCCCTGACAGCATCCCAGGTCATGACCAGAGCGGAAGTGGCGCAGATTCTCTACCAAGTTAGTAAAATGGCAGCAGAAATCCCCAGCCTTTCTATGTATCAGTAAAAGCAACCCGGAATCCCTTTGGATTCCGGGTTTTCCTTATAAAACATAGAGAACAATACAAAGCATCTGAAGCAGACTTCCCAGCACCACGAAGATGTGAAACACGCTGTGAAACCACCGCTTTTTAGAGCCAATGCCGTAAAGGACAGCCCCCAGCGTGTAGGCAATGCCGCCCCACAGCAAAAGCAGAAATCCGGGTTCGGTCAGAACCTGCCGGGCCAACCCCAGAAAGGGCAGAATGGCCCAGCCCATGCCGATATAGCAAATCATGGAGAAAACATTGTACTTTTTCAGATCAATGGCGGTGAGGGTAACGGCCAGAGCCGCAAGGGCCCATTCAAAAGCCAGGATGCCCCAACCGAGGGTCGGGTAGGCTGGCCGCAGAGCGGAAAGGGCGATGGGGGTATAGGTGCCGGCAATGAGAAAATAAATGGTGCAGTGGTCAAGAATCTGCAGAACCTTTTTCCCGGTGGAGGGAATAAGACCGTGATAAACACTGGACACGGCATACAGGCAAATCATACTGATGCCGTAAATCAAAGCGCCGGTGAGATCGTAGCCATCGCCACGACTTAGCGCGCGCCATAAGCACAGTCCCAATGCGGAAAGCCCAACAGCGCCGCCTGCAATGTGGGTGACCATATTCATAATTTCCTCCCCCTTGGTATAGTCCGGGAGAAGACGCTGGCAAAGTTTTGTTCGTTTCATAGCAAAATTCCTTTCTGAAAAGCTGTGGGTTTAATGTACCACAAAAAAACAAAAGCAGAGGCTACGAACCGGCTTTTCCGGCCGCCTAGTGGGAGATAGGGGACTCTACTGCCGGTAGAGAAAGAAAAAGGTTGACAAATGGAGACGGAAGGACTAAAATCCATACCATAACCATGGCTGAGGTTGCGGCGCTCATGAGTAAGGCCCGGTCTGGCAATTGCCGGGACAAAGAAAGGGTGCGCTGCCGAAGGTTTCGCCGGTGCCAAACGGCGTCTCCTGGGTCTGCGCAGAATATGCGCAGAACTGTCACCCGAAAGGGTGGAGTGCTGACTTGGGGTAACGCAGACAGATTTGCCCTATGTCGCTATGACGTGGGGTATTTTTTGTTGGAGGAGAGAGATTATGAAGAAGACACCCTTTATCACACGGGAGAAGGCAGACGAGATCATTCAAAAGATCCCGACCCCGTTCCATGTATATGATGAATCCGGCATCCGGAAGAATGCCCGGGCGCTGAAAGAGGCCTTTTCCTGGAACGCAGGATTCCGGGAGTATTTTGCCGTGAAGGCTACCCCCAATCCCTATATTCTGCAGCTGCTGATGGAAGAGGGCTGTGGCTGCGACTGCTCCAGCTACACAGAGCTTTTGCTTGCCGAGGCGGTGGGCGCCACCGGCTATGATGTGATGTTTTCTTCCAATGTGACTCCGGAAAAGGATATGCGCAAGGCCTACGCAATGGGGGCGTACATCAATCTGGATGATGCCACCCATGTGGAATTTTTGGAAAAGGTCACCGGCGGAAACGTGCCGGAAACCGTATGCCTTCGTTATAACCCCGGCGGTTCGTTCAGTTTGGGCAATACCATTATGGACATGCCCCGGGATGCCAAGTACGGCATGACCGAGGACCAGATGGCCGGCGCCATCAACCGTTTGATGGCCCTGGGCACCAAGCATTTCGGTCTTCATGCGTTCCTGGCCTCCAATACCACCACCAATGAATACTATCCGGAGCTGGCGGCCAATTTGTTCCGGCTGGCAGTGCGGCTGCACAATGCCACCGGCGCCCATATTGCTTTTGTAAACCTGTCCGGCGGTATCGGTGTGGATTACCGGCCGGAGCAGCCCTGCTGCGATATCCACGTTATCGGAGAAGGGGTGCGTCAGCGCTACGAGCAGATTCTGACGCCCTGCGGCATGGACGATGTGGCCATTTTCACGGAGCTGGGCCGGTTTATGCTGGCGCCCTACGGCCATTTGATTTCCACCGTGCTGCACCAGAAGCACATTTACCGGGAATATGTGGGTTTGGATGCTTGCGCAGCTGATTTGATGCGGCCTGCCATGTATGGCGCTTACCACCATATTACCGTGCTGGGCAAGGAAAATGCCATTTTGGATCATGTATATGATGTCACCGGCGGCCTGTGCGAGAACAATGACAAATTCGCCATTGAACGGAGCCTGCCGGAGGTGGAGATCGGGGATATCGTGGCCATTCACGACACCGGTGCCCACGGCCATTCCATGGGATATAACTATAACGGTAAGCTCCGCAGCGCGGAAGTGCTGCTGAAGGAGGATGGCTCCTTCCAGCTGATCCGCAGAGCGGAGAAACCATCGGATTATTTTGCTACCTTTGATGGCTCTCCCTTCCACTTTGGGGAGTAATTTGTGCAACATGCACAAAAATCGAGTGTGATTTTCGGCGGCCAAAATCAAAATTTACAAGATTTTTTCATGATTCTTTCCGGAAAGTATGCTATAATGATAGTGGCAGCGCAGAGGTTGCCAAAGCCGTACGGTAAAGGAGCCGCTATGAATAACAATATTTTATTTTTCCTCACCCCAAAAGCGATGTGTGACTATCTGTATGATGACTACACCATGCGGCAGGCACTGGAGAAAATGGAGACAGCAGGCTATGCAGCCCTGCCGATTCTCAATAAACGGGGAGAGTATCGGGGAACCTTGACAGAGGGAGACCTCTTATGGGGTATTAAAAATATGTGTTACATGGATGTCCGGCAGGCGGAAGCCCACCGGATCATGGAGATCTCCCGCAGAAAGGACAATGTTCCCGTTCGGGTTACCACTTCGATGCACGATCTGGTGTCCCGGGCGAGCAGTCAGAACTTTGTCCCTGTGGTGGATGACAAGGATGCATTTATCGGCATTGTGACCCGAAGCGCCATCATTAAATACTGCTCCCAGAGGTTGTTCCCGGAAGACTAAAAGAAATTTGCGCTGCAGAGCGTTTCTGCAGCGCATTTTTATGTGGAGGCGGCGATTACTGAGTGCGGATTCAGTTTTTTGTTGCAATGGCAGCCGAAATTTGATAAAATAACAAAGAGTTTTCTTTGGAGGAACGTTATGAACGACGAAAAGCTGAAGCAACAAATCGGCGCCAACATTTCCGCTTATCGCAAACGGGAGGGTTGGACCCAGGCCCAGCTGGCAAACAAACTGAATTATTCCGACAAAGCCGTTTCCAAATGGGAACGGGGGGAATCTGTACCGGATGTGCTGATTTTAGCCGATTTGGCGGAATTGTACGGCATCACCGTCAATGACCTGCTGGTAGATCCCAATGCCCTGCCGGAACAGACCGGCGCGGTGCAGCATGCCATGGAGCAGGTTGTGGAAAAGACTCTGAAGCGAAAGGCCAATAAGAACACCATTCTGCAGCTTTCCTCCGTACTGGTGTGGTTTGTGGCGCTGCTGATTTTTGTGGTGCTGGATACCATTGGCGTACCTTATAGCTATTTGGCGTTTTTCTATGCCATTCCCGCGGATGCCATCGTCATGCTGAGCTTGCGCTCTGCGTGGCAGGATTTCCGGTGGAATCGGGCGCTGGTTTCCATGCTTGCCTGGGGCGCGCTGCTGAGCCTTTATATGACACTGCTGATTTTGGCGCAGTTTAACGCGTGGAAGATCTTCCTGCTGGGGATCCCGGGTCAGGTAGCAATTTTACTGTGGGGGCGGTTATTCCGGCCGGACAGGAGAGAGAAGAATGGATAAGCAGGCTTTAAGAAAGCAGATCCGGGAGCAAAAGCGGGCGATGACCGTGGAGGAGATCGAACGCGCCAGCATCCGGCTGGGAGAACTGTTTGCCGCTTCGGAACTGTACCGGAATGCAAAAACCATTTACGGCTATCTTCCTTACAATCAGGAGGTGCGCACCGTGCCCATGCTTCAGCGGGCGCTCCAGGAGGGAAAACGGATTGCCGTACCCAAGGTGTTTGGAGATGAAATGAAGTTTATTTACATGGAGGATCTTTCCCGGGTGGAGAAAGGGTATGCCGGTATTCCGGAGCCGATAGACGATGGCCCGGTGGCGGATGACAAGACCGCTCTGGTGCTGATGCCCGGTCTGGCTTTCGATAAGGCCGGACACCGCATTGGTTACGGCGGCGGATTTTACGATAAATTTTTGGCAGCAGAGCCCGAGCATCCCACTTTGGCGCTGTGCTATGCATTTCAGATGCTCCCTCAGCTTTCCACAGAGGGATTTGACATTCCTGTGGATTGCGTGCTGTGGGCATAAGTTTGGAGAACGGATATGGAGTTTGTTGCAATCATATTGGTGGCTGCAGTTACCTTTGGGCTGTGTTTTCTGGTAGACAAAGGATTCCAGAAGGCATTCCGGGGAAAGGCGCAGCACCGCAGCGGCCTTTCGGTGCGTCTGAATAAAAAATACGGCGCGTTCGGTTTGATTTTCGTAGCTCTGGGCATCGCCGCGGTGCTCTCCGGTTGGGGAAGCGAGTGGATACTGACCGCCGGCGGCGGGATCGTTGTTTTGATCGGCTGCTTTCTGATCGGGTATTATATGACCTTCGGTATTTTCTATGATGAAGACAGCTTTCTTTTGACCACCTTCGGTAAAAAAAGCGCAGTATATGCCTATGGGGATATTCTCAATCAGCAGCTTTACAACAGCTACGGAAATATCATTATCGAACTGCACTTGGCGGACGGCCGGGCGGTCTCGCTGCCGGCCAGCATGGTTGGTGTGTATCCGTTTTTGGATCATGCCTTTGCTGCATGGTGCCATCAAACAGGGGTTTGTCCGGAGGACTGCGCTTTCCATGACCCTCAGAACAGCAGATGGTTCCCGGAAATGGAGGAAAGCTGATATGCACATTCCCCAATCCGGTACAGACCAGCTGGAGCTGGTGACCTTTCAGCAGGCGCTGGAGGCAGCCAATACGCCGTCGGAGGCCTACGATGTGGGGAAATGGCTCTATGCGCCGAATTTCTATTCCGAGTACCGGTACATACTGGGCACCCGGGGAAAAAAGCCGCTGATCTGCATTGGCATTAACCCTTCCACGGCAGAGCCGGACAATTTGGACAATACGCTGAAATCCGTGGAACGGATCGCTTTGGGCAATGGCTTTGACAGTTTTATTATGTTCAATGTCTATGCCCAACGGGCCACAGACCCGGATGCTATGGAAAAAGTGTGCAATCCCTTGCTGCACAAGGAAAATCTGGAGGCCTTTCGCTATGTGCTTTCCATTTCCGAGGAGCCTGCAATTTGGGCGGCCTGGGGAGCGATCATTGAAAAGCGGAGCTATCTTGCAGATTGCGTGGAGGATATGGTTTCTATCGGGCAATCCTACGGCGCGAAATGGTACTGCGCCGGAGCCATTACCAAAAAGGGGCATCCCCACCATCCGCTATACTTAAGAAAAGACGAAAAGCTCAAAGCATTTGACGTGGAAAGCTACTTAAAGAATAGATAGAATTTGGCTGGAGGAACCGCCATGGAATGCAATTCCTGCGATACTTGTTGGTATTATGATTACGACGAGGAATTTGACGAATATTACTGCATGATGGATTTGGATGAGGACGAATTTTATCGCTTTCTGGCATCGGGAAGCGGTCGCTGTCCGTTTTACCGACAAGGCGATGACTATACCTTGGCCAGGAGACAATGACCATGAAAAGACAGATCCTTTTATGTCTGCTGCTGGCGCTTTTGCTGGCCGGCTGCGGAAATTCTCAGGTAGAACCGGGAAATGTTGCAACAAATCCCACCGTCCCCCAGCCCCACCCGGATACGGGTTTTTATGTTCCTGATTCTGAAGTGGAGCAGCTTAGCGGCGGCGCGGTAAAATATTATGCTCTGCCAGAGGAGAATTACAGCGAGATTTTGGCCTTTGGCGAGAATTTTCTGCTGCTTAACATAGGCGAGGATACCCAGATGGAACTGCTGGTGGGAGAAACCCTGGCAAGCGCGGTGAAAACGAAGGTTACCGGCAAAATAACAGCGGCGAACGGCAGCTTGCAAATCGGCGCAGAGGGCCTTGCCTATTGGAATCAGGAATCCGGCACTCTGGTATTTTTGAATGCAGCCCTGCGGGAAACCAGCCGGCTGCAGATGCCTGCGGAGGTGGTGGGAATTCCCTGGCTGGCTCCGTCCTGGAATGAAGTGTATTATTGCACGGCTTCCGGCATCCGTGTGCTGGATATGCAGACGGGGTTTTACCGCACGCTCCGGGAAGAGAACGCAAACTGGAAAGGTGTTACCGGTGTGCTGATGGATGGCCGCGTCCTGCAGTGTGAAGCGGAAGGCAGCGACGGTGGGGTAACGGTTTTTGTCAATGCCCGGACCGGGGAAACCGTGAAAACCGGGAATTATTTTACAGAAGTAAAAACGTCCGGTGAAAACTGGTATTGCGCTATGGAAAGCGGCGCTGTCCGGGAGTATTTGGTAGGACAGGGAGAATCACTGTGGAATCTGTGGCCCGCAGAGGGGGCGCAGAAAGTATTTCCCTTGCCCGAGCGAAACGCGGTGGTGACCTATCAGGAAACCGCTGACTGCTGCCGGCTGGACTACTACGATATAGCCACGGGAAAGCGGAGCGCCGCGGTAAGCCTGTCTGGGCTGAAGTCTGGCGGGAAACTTTGTGTGGATGGAACTACCGGGGATATCTGGTTCCTGGTTTATGATAGGTCGAAGCAAACCAATGGGATTTGCCGCTGGAGCCCGGAAAGCAGCGCCACAGAGGATCTGTTGGATTACCGGGCTGCCCACTATACCCGGGAGAATCCGGATACTGCCGGTCTGGAGATGCTGCGGCAGGAAGTGGAAGCCCTGGAAAAAACCTATGGCATCAAATTGCTGCTGGGAGAACTTCCCGGGGAAGTGACTCCCGAGGACTCCCTTTTTGAAACAGAGTATTTGGTGCAAGCTTATGAAGAATACCTGCCGCTGCTGGAACAGGCGCTGTCCCAATTCCCGGAAGACTTTTTCCGGCTGCTGGCGCAGCGGACAAGCAGTAAAACCCTGTCTGTTGGTTTGGTTCGCAGCATTTCCGAACATCCGGTGGGAACAGATGCACTGCAATACTGGTTGGATGGGAATGCGTATTTGATGCTGACCCTGGGAGAGAATCTGGAAAAAAGCTTTTATCATGGAATTATGCATGCCATCGAAACCCGGGTGCTGAGTGTTACTACGGCCTATTATGACTGGGATAAGCTGAATCCCGAGGGGTTTGTGTATGGGGATGAGAATTCCGACGAGCAGTATTTGCAGGACGGAAATGCGTGGTTTGCAAATGCATTTGCCATGACCTCTGAAAGGGAGGATCGGGCTTTTACTATGGAATACGCCTGCGTGGCGGGAAATGAAGGGCTGTTCCGATCACCCAATATGCAGAAAAAACTGCAGATGCTATGTAAGGGCATACGGCAGGCGTTTAAGCTGCAGGAAAGCGAGAAAGCTTTCCTCTGGGAACAGTATATAGCAACCGAATAAATAAGAACGCAGCTCAATTCTGAGCGGCGTTTGTTGTTTCATTGCAATCAACGAGAGGTTTCTGCCAGTTCCTTCAGCCGGGCATCTACCAGATCCCGGATCTTCTTCAAGGTGGCTTCGTCGGATTCAGGACGGTTTAACAGTGCCTGTACCAAGCCCTCCATATCGGGCTTGTAGCGGTGGGAGAAAGAAGTGTTGGCAAAATATTCCTCCCGGGTCATCGTGGGAAGAAAAGTACGGCCGTAGGTCTTAGTGCGCTTGACTACACCGACCTCGCGGATGGCCCCTTTACGAAGTAAGCCGTTTAAAAGAATGTGCACAGAGCTGTCCTTCCAGCTCTTTTCTTCATTGCGGTCCAGGAAATCGCCGCGGGACAATTCTCCGCCGTCTTCCCAAAGGACATCCATAATTTCCATTTCACTCTTTGTCAGTACCATACTGGCCCTCCCATTGCAACTGATGTGATTAGCGCGGTTTGTTTCTATCATTATATAGTGCTTGTTGCGTTTTGTCAATTCTTCTGATGTAAAAAAATAGAAAAATTTTTAATATTATGTTGGGAAAACCTATAAAATATAAGTACAAATAAAACTTTTTTTAATATCTTGCAGGAAAATATTTCCTTTTGGTTGCTTTCAGGATTGGACAAAAGGAAAGCACTGCCAGGCGGCAGTGCTTTGTATTTTTACTTGGGAAGCAGGGTGTCGACAAGGAATTGTCGGTTGATTTCCATGTTGGGGAGTAGTACATCCAGAGAACCGACCCAGGCATCCTTATAAGAACCTTCTATGGGAATTCGCTGCTGGACGATGTTGCTGCCGGACAGCAAGGGGAACAACTCCAGCGCGTAATCAAAAATCGTCTGGTTGTCGATATCGGTTGCAATGAGGGGAAGAATTTTGGTTAGGAGATTATTAAGCTGAGAAATGTTCATGCCCCTGCAGCCGGCGATAATGGAATTGATGACGTTGCGCTGGCGCTCGGTCCGCCCAAAGTCGTTGCCGATGGCCCGGATTCGGGAGTATTGTAGGGCCTGGTCGCCGTTCAGATGGTTGGTGCCGGGTTTTAAATTCCAGCTATGGAGACCGTTCAGATAATCCGCTTCCGCCTGGGTCAGGTTGATATCCACACCGCCCAGAATGTCTACAACTTGAGTAAAGCCGCTGAAGTCCACTTCTACAAAGGCGTCCACAGGGATTCCGAAGTTTTCCATCATGGTTTCCCGAAGCAATGACATACCGCCCCATTGGTAAGCCGCGTTCATTTTGTCGGGCTTACGTCCGGGAATCTCCACATACAGATCCCGCATGAAGGAGGTCAGGGTGATGGTCTTTGTTTGCTTGTTGAAGGTGCACAGGATCATGGCATCGGATCGGGTCAGGTAATTCTCTCCCGGCCGGCGATCCTGTCCCACCAGCATGATATGCACAAGATCCTCGTGGGCAATCACAGTGCTGAACTCCGGAGGTTCGGTGACATCCGTTGGGGAGATGGTGACGCCGGTGAAATCCGAGGGCAGGGTGGGCTCGATGTATTCTGTGGTGGGCAGGGAGCCTTCGATATTGGGCCGGCGAATAAGACCCAACAGGTACTCGACATACACAGTGCCAATAACCAGGGTCAGCAGCACCAGAGATAAGAAGGAGCACAGGGAGATCAGACCGATACGCGCCCAGGGCCAGGTGGCCAAATGTTGGGTGGTCTTCCGAAGCCACTCTTTTAAACGGTTAAGGAAATCCATGACAAAACCTCCAAATTTGAGGAAAATAAATTAATATTTTATCATTATATCCGAAAATTGTCGAAAAAGCTAGTCCTATTCCGAAATGATTTTAAAATTTACACGTTTTTCATATCTTAAAATGCTCTGAGTTAGTGTATCGCGATCATTTCAGGATTATTCCGGAAGGGAAAACTCGGATTCCAGAAGGAGGCTGTCTGCCAGCCGGGAAATAAAGGCGGCATTGCTTGGCCGGGGAATTAGCCCACGGTCATCACAGGAAAAATACAGCTGCCAAATCCGGGGGTCGCTGTGTTCCCATGCAGTTGCGATGGCACTGCGGATAGAGCGCTCGATCTGCACTGAGGTCACATTGCATGCAGATGCCACCGATGGATACAGCTCTTTGGTGATGGATTGATCCGGGTGCTTTGACATCAGCAGCACAGCTTCCCGGAGATATCCGTAACCCCGCAGTTTTGTGGAGATCCCCAGCCGCAAAAGGGTGTTGGAGATCAGTGCCTTGGAATCGGGTGCGGAAAGCACAGAATCGGGAGGGCGTTGATACAGATCCATTATCCGGGCGGCAACGGCGCTGATATCACAGGGTTTTAGCATGACATACCCTACCCCCAGGTGCTCCATGGCATCCAAAGTGTAATCACTCAGATACCGGGTGGTGGCAAGAACCTTGGGGCAGATGCCCTGCTCTGCGGCCTTTTGCAGCAGGGTGATTCCGTCCAGCCCCGGCATAATTAAATCCAAAATTAGAACGTCCGGGAGAAAGGAGTGCAGAAGCTGCATCAGCTGCCAGCCGTCCCCGGCAGTCCGGACCCGGTAGGCTCCTTGCAGAGTTTGCGCCAGGGCGTTGCGGAAATCCTCCGCAGGATCTCCGATCAAAAGCTTTGGTTTTTCCAAAGACAGCACCTCCGAAAGGTAAGATTACACTATATAAAATATCACAATCGGAGGGCTTTTTCAATTTTTCGACAGAAACAGATTTCGACAAATTATTCGTTGGGCACTTTTGCGTCCTGCAAGGTTCGACCCAGACAGTAGCAGAACAGATTGTCCCGGCTGGGCTGCAGATCTGTAACCAGACCCCGGGTGGCGTATACGGCATAGCTGCGGATGAGAATGGGGCACAGCTGGCCGTCTTCCATAATCATCTCGTGGAGGTTATAGTAGTTGCCCCGATTGGCCAGGGCCTCCCGGGCCATGGCATAAGTCGCGGCATCGGACAGCCCACCAAAGTTCAAAGCGCCGCCCTGGCGGAAGAATGCCGTCAGATCCATGTTGGGCGACAGCTTGGTCTGGGCTAAATACAGATCATAGCTGCCCCATTTCAAATGCTCTACATACTGCTCGGTGCTCAGTTCCAGCAAGGTGACCTTCAGGCCGCAATCCGTCAGCATCTGGGCAATCCGTCGACCCACCCGCAGCCGCAGGGAATCATCCACATTTAAAAGCAGGGTAATGGAAGATTCCTGCATTTGGGCTTCTGCAAGAGCGGCGGTAAATTTCTCTTTGTCGTAGGTGTAACGGGAGGCCAGCTTGGCATCATAATAGGGCGACAGAGGAGAAGCGGGCAGGGTGGTACTTCGGGCGAAGCCCCGGTAATAGGTCTCTACCAAAAGATCCCTGTCAATGGCATGAGTCAGCGCCCGGCGAACAGCTGCGTTGGAAAATACCGGACTTTTTTCATGGGTGCCAAGATATAAAAACAGACCGTTTTCGCAGTCCCAGATTTCGTAGTCGCACCGGTAATCGGCATAGGTATCCGAACCTGGGTCAGCGCACACAAGACCCACGTCTTCAAATTCAAACTGATCCCGAATCTGGCTGGGGGATGTTGCTTCCACCAGAGGGATGTAGGCAGAGGTGACAATAAAATCCGATTCCTTGCTGCACCACCAGGCGGCCTGTCTGCGCAGACGCTTGCCGCTTAAGGCGGTGTCCATCACATAGGGGCCGGTGCCTAAGGGCAGATCCGCATTGACTTCGGAGGCTTTTACAATGGGGATATCCAGCAAAATGGGCAAATTTTCGCAGGGGGTATCCAACTGGATGACCACCGCACTGCCCTCTGCGGTGACCGAGGTGATATGCAGAAACCGTCCTGCGTAATAGCTGCCGGCTTTGGCGGCATTTAAGCTGGCCACCACGTCCTGAGCGGTCAAAGCCGTGCCGTCGGAGAACCGGGCGGGGGCGAGGTGGATGGTGTAGGTTTTCATGTCGCCGGAGACCTGGTAGGTCTGGCAGAGAATGGGAGCGGCTTCATAGTCCCGGGTTACACAGAAAAGACTCTGATACATCAGCGGCAGCAGTGCCCGGTTGGTGTAATCCGAAGCGGTATAGGGGTTCATGGAAAGCTCCGGATAATAGACCATGGTCAGATTCTGCTCCTGCGGAGTCTGGGATTGATTGGGGCGGTCGCCTTCCACATCCAGTGCATCTCCGGTGGGGATGTACGCGCCGGGTTCTTCACTGCATCCGCAGAAAAGCGCTGCCATCAGCGCAACGCACAGGCACAGGGACAGTATTCGTTTCATTTTCTTCCCTCCCTGCATAAGATGACCGCGCCCTGAGAGCCCCGGCGACCCTGGGTGACCCGATGGGACCAGAACCGGTGGCTTTGGCACACAGTACAGTCCTCGCTGATTTCAATATGGGTGACCCCAACCCCGCGAAGAGACAGGGCGTTCATTCCCTTTAAGTTTACATAATATTTTTGACCGACCTTACGGATAAATTTATCCGCGGCAGCGCCATAGGTTTTCACCATAGCTTCCGGCACTTCCCCGTCGGTTTCAAAGCAGCAGGCACCGATGTTTGGGCCGATGGCGGCATAAATATCCTTCCGACGGCAGCCGTAGGCGGCTACCATGGCTTCAACGGTTTTTGCGCCGATGGCGGCGGCAGTTCCCCGCCAACCGGCATGGGCTGCGCCCACTGCCCCGGTGACCGGGTCATGGAAGAGCAGCGGGGTACAGTCGGCGGTGAAAATACCCAAAGCCGCGCCGGGGTCGCAGCTAATTAGGGCATCGCACTCCGGGTACAGGTGGTGGTCAAGCCCCATAGCATCCTGCTTGGTGACCTTCCGTACAATGTCGGAATGGGTTTGCCGGGTCAGCACCAGATTGTGGAGAGAAAAACCTATGGTCTCCGCAAGGATTTCCCAATTTTTCTCCACATTTTCCGGAGCATCTCCCCGATGCATCCCAAGATTCAGGCTGGCGAAATCGCCCTGGCTCACACCGCCCAGTCGGGTGGTGAATGCGTGGGCAGCAGCAATGCCGTCACAGGTCAAATATTCCAATGCGCCGATTTTTTGTGTGGTCATTGCCGGATTCACCCCAAGCTTTCTTGATAAATTTTTGCAGTTACTCTGCGGTTTTTTCCTTTTGCATGCAGCACTTTTTGTATTTTTTACCGCTGCCGCAGGGACAGGGGTCATTCGGGCCTACCTTCTTGTCTTTGTTGCGCACCGGCTGTTTTTTCACAGTGGCCTCGGCCGTGCCGGAGGCAGAGGTTTCTTTGGCCACCTTTTCCCGCTTGACTTCCTGCTGAGGCCTTAGCTGCACCAGGAACATCCGGCGGATGGTCTCCTCCCGGATGGCGGCGACCATGGCCTCAAACATCTCAAAGCCCTCTTCCTTGAAGGCGATGACCGGGTCGTGCTGACCGTAGGCCCGCAGGCCGATACCCTGCTTTAAATCGTCCATGGCGTCGATATGGTCCATCCAGTATTCGTCTACCACCCGAAGCATGACCACACGCTCCAGTTCCCGCATGACAGTGGGGGTCAGGCTGGCTTCTTTCTTTTCATAGGTCTCCACCGCAGCGGCATAGACTTTTTCTATATCTTCGCAATCCTCCAGGGTCAATGCGCCCCGGGGGAAGAAGATGCCCTGGAAACGGCTCAGCACCTCGGCAGCGCCCTCGGACACGGTGTTTTCCACCAGAGTCTGCAGCATGGAGAGCATATTCTCCCGCAGATCCTCGCCGTCCAGCACCTTTTGGCGCTGGGCATAGATGATTTCACGCTGGGTGTTCATCACGTCATCGTATTCCAGAACGCTCTTTCTGGCCCGGAAATTCCGGCTTTCCACGGATCGCTGAGCGTTTTCCACCGCGCCGGAGAGGATTCTCGCATCAATGGGGGTGTCCTCGTCCAGACCCAGAGAGTCCATCATGGCGAAGACCCGGTCAGAGGAGAACAGACGCATCAGATCGTCCTGCAGGCTCAGGTAGAATCGGCTGGCGCCGGGATCGCCCTGACGTCCGGAACGGCCCCGGAGCTGATTGTCGATTCGTCGGGATTCGTGCCGTTCTGTGCCGATGATGAAAAGACCGCCGGCAGCGCGGACCTTTTCCGCCTCTGCGGAAATTTCCGCCTTGTAGGTGTTGAGAAGCTGCGCATATTTCTCCCGGATCTCCAGAATTTCCGGCACATCGGTTTCCGCATAGGAATCGGCTTCCGCCAGCAATTCCTCCGGCGTACCCAATCTGCGCAGCTCGCTCTTTGCCATGAAGTCGGCATTACCGCCGAGGACAATGTCCGTACCACGGCCGGCCATGTTGGTGGCGATGGTCACGGCGCCAAATTTACCGGCCTGGGCTACGATCTGGGCTTCCTGCTCGTGGAATTTTGCGTTCAAAACATTGTGGGGAATGCCTTCCCGTTTCAGCAGCTTGCTGAGAATTTCACTCTTTTCAATGGAGATCGTGCCCACCAGAACCGGCTGACCCTTCGCGTGGCACTCCATGACCTGCCGGATAATGGCCCGGAACTTGCCGATTTCCGTTTTATACACCACATCGTTCAGATCCTGCCGGGCGACGGGGCGGTTGGTGGGGATTTCCACCACGTCCAGCTGATAGATGGTGGCAAATTCCTCTTCTTCCGTCAGGGCAGTACCGGTCATGCCGGAAAGCTTGTCGTAAAGGCGGAAGAAATTCTGGAAGGTGATGGTAGCCAGAGTCTTGCTCTCACCGGCTACAGTGACCCCTTCTTTTGCCTCGATGGCCTGGTGCAGACCTTCGTTGTAGCGGCGGCCGTACATCAAGCGGCCGGTAAATTCGTCAACGATGATGATCTGGCCGTCTTTGATGACGTAGTCGATGTCCTTTTTCATCAAGCCCCGGGCTTTCATGGCCTGGTTGATGTGATGAGAAAGGGTGGCGTTTTCGGAATCCGCCAGGTTTTCCACACTGAAGAATTTTTCGGCCTTGGCGATGCCGTCAGCGGTGAGGGAAACGGTGCGGCTTTTTTCGTCCACGAAATAGTCGCAGTCGTAATTGTCATGCACTTCTTTGTCTTCCGTCTTGGCGAAGACCTTCTTCCGCAGGGTGGATACAAACCGGTCTGCCATCTCATAGAGTTTGGAGGAATCCTCTCCCTTGCCGGAGATGATCAGAGGGGTTCTGGCTTCGTCGATTAAGATGGAGTCCACCTCGTCCACAATAGCAAAGGCGTGGCCTCTCTGCACCAGTTCCTGTTTGTAAATGGCCATGTTGTCCCGGAGGTAGTCAAAGCCCAGTTCGTTATTGGTGCAGTAGGTAATATCTGCGGCATAGGATTCCCGCCGTTGGGCAGGACTCATGCCGGGGATGATCAGACCTACGGAAAGACCCATATACCGGTAAACCTTGCCCATCCACTCGGAGTCGCGCTTGGCAAGATAGTCGTTCACCGTGACCACGTGAACACCCCGGCCTGTAAGGGCGTTGAGGTAGCAGGGCAAAATGGCTACCAGCGTTTTACCTTCGCCGGTTTTCATTTCCGCGATGCGGCCCTGGTGCAGAATGATGCCGCCGATGAGCTGCACAGGGTAGGGGCGCATGCCCAGAACCCGGTCGGCAGCCTCCCGGATGGCAGCGAAGGCCTCCGGCAGCAGATCGTCCAGCGTTTCTCCCTGGGCAAGGCGGGCTTTGAATTCTGCGGTTTTTCCTTTCAGTTCCTCCTCGGACAGCGCCCGGTAGGATTCCTCCAGGGAAAGGATATGATCGACAGTGGGCTGAATCTTCTTCAGTTCCCGCTGGGAGCGTGTGCCAAAGAGCTTAGAAATAAGTCCCATAATGCAATACCTCGTCGAATTTGAGATTTGAAAACGGCATACCATGCCAATTTTATGTATTATAGCACAGAAACAGGAAAAATCATAGCCTAATTATGAATTCTCCCCGGAAAGTCGCCCCAAAATATTTTAACAGGAACGCCTTGACAAAAAAGGAAGGCATTGTTATACTAACCGTACTAGTACAGTTAGTACACTTGGAAGGAGGAAGGACATGGTACATCTGGATTATCGGGATGCCCGTCCCATCTACACCCAGATTTGCGACGGCTTCCGGGAGCAGATCGCTGCCGGAATTTTGCAGCAGGGCGACCGGCTTCCCTCGGTTCGGGAACTGGCCACTCAGCTGACCATCAATCCCAATACCATTCAGCGCTCCTATCGGGAGCTGGAGTTTCAGGGCTGGATCGCCTCAGTGCCTGGGAAGGGGTGCTTTGTCACCGGCATTCCCGGAGACCGATCCCAGGCAGAGCCCTTGCTGGAGAGCTTTGATAAGCTGACCCGGCAGCTGCTGGAGCTGGGGGTCTCCCCGGAAACGCTGAAAGACAGAATCGGAAAAGGAGGAAATAACCATGCTTGAAATGAAGAATGTGACCAAGACCTTTGGTAATTTTAAAGCCCTGGAAGATTTGAGCCTGACTGTTCCCAAAGGCGCGGTCTACGGAATGGTGGGCCCCAATGGCGCAGGCAAATCCACGGCCATCCGTCACCTCACCGGTGTTTACCGGCCGGACAGCGGCAGCGTCACCCTGGAGGGAATGCCTGTTTTTGAAAACCCCGTCCAAAAGGCCCGGATCGGCTATATTCCCGATGACATTTTCTTCTTCCCCTCTGCCAATCTGGAGGAAATGCGGAGATTCTACGCAGGTATCTATAAAAATTTCGACAACCAGCTTTTTGACCGGCTGTATGAGGTATTCCAACTGCCGAAAAAATCCCCCATCCGCCGGTTCTCCAAGGGTATGCAGAAGCAGGCGGCATTTCACCTGACTGTGTGCACCCGGCCGGAAATCATGATCCTGGATGAGCCGGTGGACGGCTTAGACCCGGTGATGCGGCGGCAGGTGTGGAATCTGATCCTTTCGGATGTTGCCAGCCGGGAAACCACGGTGCTGATTTCTTCCCACAATCTCCGAGAATTGGAAGATATCTGCGACCATGTGGGCATTCTCGACCACGGAAAAATGCTGCTGGAGCGAAGTCTTGCGGATATGCAGGGCAACACGGTGAAGCTGCAGTTGGTGGGAGAAGTTCCTCAGGGACTGACAGTTCTCCACGAAAGCGCTTCCGGTCGGCTGAAGACTTTGATCATCCGGGGCACGGCGGAGGAAGTAACCGCCCGGATGCAGAAAAGCGACGCTGCGTATTTTGATGTGCTGCCCCTTTCTCTGGAGGAGATCTTTATTTACGAGCTGGGAGGTGTAAATTATGAAGTCAAGAACATCGTTCTTTAATTTAACGGTCTTCAAAAAGGATATCACCCGGTTCTTCCCGCTGTGGGCGCTGTATTTGATCGGCGGCTGTCTCATCATGCTCACCGGCACCCAGGGAAGTGAGCCCGGCATGGCGGCAAGAACGGTGGGAAGAAGTTTGTATATCCTGCCTATTGTCAATCTGGTATATGCTCCCCTGGCAGCTATGCTTTTGTTCGGGGATTTGCACAAGAGCCGGATGTGCAATGCTCTGCACGCCTTGCCCATCCGCCGGGAAGGCTGGTTTTTCAGTCATGTGGCGGCAGGATTGTCTTTTAGCATTGTCCCCAATCTGGTGGGCATGCTGCTGCTAATGCCCCGGCTGGGAGAATTTTGGTATATTGGCTTCTTGTGGCTGCTGGCCATGACCCTGGAGTATTTGTTCTTCTTTGGAGTGGCGGTGCTGGC
>JAZOUU010000016.1:0-2960 GCA_045658365.1 Faecousia sp.
CAGCAATTCTTTTGTTAGTCCGGGAGCATAATCAGGTAGCGTACCAAAATGCAGAATATTGCCTTGCTTGTCCACTACACCCACAGGGCCGGAACGGAAACAACCGGATTCTTCGGTTAATCCTCTAGTCATAATGGCATGGGCATTCAGCAGATCGTCCACCGAATAGGGATTCAAAGAATCCATTATCTCATAGATTTCATATGCATTTTTAACTTCGGCAATATCTTTGGGTGGAGCAATAACACGCTTACCATTTAGAACGGCAGTAACCTGCTCCAAGCTCAAAGTGTTCTGCTCAATGGCCAGAGAGGAATATATGGTACGAATGCGGTTAGTGCGGCGCAGCATAGGGTTTGTAGTTAAACCTGCAGCGGCATTGACCTGACCAACCAGTTCCGCAATCTCTGCAATTTTATCAAGAATAGAAGATGTAATCTCAAAGGGTGGTTTTTTATTGTACATTACGAATCACCTCATACCAATTATATCATTTCATCGATCATTTATCAACTATAAATGATTGATGAAATGAGCGATGACGGTGATTTGTGAGATAGGACGTATTAATGTGCAAGGGTATAGTCTACAAAATATTCGCAGCATGAACCTTGTGTTTTAATTTATAATGCGATACAGTAATAAGAAACAATGACAAAAATGGTCGAGAAATCTTTTCTGAATTCCTATAAAATAGAATCATGATAAGGAGGTGACTAATATGACGGAACAGATTCTTGCGGTTCAGAAAATGCAGGACTATATCGAAACACATCTGACAGCGGAGATTACACTAGCTACTTTGGCAGACATCTGTAGCTTTTCCCCTTGGTATGCCCATCGGCTGTTTCGGGAACATACCGGTTACGCTCCTGCGGAGTATATCCGCCGGATGCGGTTGGCAAAGTCTGCTCTGCGCTTAAAAACAGAACACGCCAAAATTATTGATGTGGCTTTTGATCTTGGATTTGCCAGTGTGGACGGCTACACCCGGGCCTTCCGCAAAGAGTTTGGCATCAATCCGGGCGAATACGCAAAAAGTCCTGTCCCGGTTAAGCTGTTCGTTGCCTACGGTGTCAAATTCAAGGAATTAAGGAAGGAATTTCCGCTTATGGCAAACCCAAATGTATTTATTCAAGTGATTCGCAAACCCCGCCGAAAGGTTATTATCAAACGGGGAATCAAAGCTAACAACTACTTTGACTACTGCAGTGAAGTTGGTTGCGATGTGTGGGGAACGTTTCTCAGTATGGACAGTTTGTGCGGTGAACCTGTATGCCTGTGGCTTCCGGAGCAATATAAGCTGCCTGCAACCTCCACTTATGTACAGGGCGTTGAAGTGGCAGAGGATTATGACGGTGTGATCCCGGAAGGATTCGATGTAATCACTCTGGATGAGGCTGACTATCTGATGTTCCAGGGCGAACCGTTTGATGAGGAAGATTATTGCGACGCTATTTTTGCTGTTCAGACCGCAATGGATCGCTATGAACCGTCTGTGATTGGCTACTGCTGGGATGACTTGAATCCCCGCATTCAGCTGGAGCCTATTGGCGCAAGAGGCTATATCGAAATGAGAGCTGTACACAGAAAAGGGACGGTGCAGAAATGAGAAAAGGATATTCAAAAGCGGCGCTGTTTCTTGCCAGCCAAGCGGTTTCTTTGCTTGGCTCGTCCATTGTGCAGTTTGCCATCATCTGGTATGTGACCCTGGAAACCGAATCCGGTGGTTGGGTTGCCTTGATTTCTGCGGCAGCTTACATCCCACAATTTCTGATTTCCTTCTTTGCTGGCGTATGGGCGGACCGGTATCCCCGGAAGCACCTGATCATTGCCGCGGATGGTGCAATTGCGGTGGCAACATTGGCGCTTGTACTTCTGCTTCCCCAAATCTCCCGGAATGAAGCGGTATATGTGGCGCTGGTGGTGATTTCCGCTATCCGTTCTCTTGGCACGGGAATCCACACACCGGCTGTGAATGCAACGATACCTCAGCTGGTTGCAGAAGAGCACTTGATGAAGTTCAACGGCATCAATGCCACTGTTCAATCGGTAGTTCAGTTTGCAGCACCGGCCATTGCGGGCGGTATCCTCACATGGGGTAGCTTCCGTGGGGCGCTGATGTTGGATGTGGTCACCGCTATGGTTGGTATTGGCTTGCTGGGTGCGATTGCTATCCCTTTTGAAAAGCGGACGGACACTGCGCCGGTTTTTTCCGAAATGCAGGAGGGTATTCGCTATACTGTCAAGGAGCGGTTTCTCGGAAAGCTGATTATGCTCTTTGGTTTGTTCATTTTCTTGTGTGTTCCCGCAGGATTTCTCGCAACTTTGTTTGTCAGCCGTTATTACGGGGATACCTATTTCCACATGACAGTTGTAGAAGTCATCGGATTTTTAGGGATGATGGCGGGCGGCTTATTGATCAGCACCTGGGGCGGATTCAAACGCCATACCAAGACGCTGCTGGTGGGAATGGCGGCCTTTGGAACGCTGGCAATTGCAATGGGGTTGGTAAAGAACTTCTATGTGTATCTGGCGCTGATGGCCGTTTACGGAGTTGCGCTAACTATGGTGCAAACAGCATCTACCACGCTTTTGCAGGAAAGCAGCACACCGGAAATGTCGGGACGGATATTTGGCTTGTACGGTGCGGCTTATGCCAGCTTTCTGCCAATCGGTATGGTGGTATTTGGTCTGCTGGCAGACCGAACATCCATGCGATTGTTGATGGTGGTCTCCGGTGGCTTGTTGATCTTAATGGCTGCGGTGATGTTTTTGGATAAACCCTTTTATCGGCATGGCAGCGGAAACTAAAACATAATAACAGAAAGTACACACCTGGCTATGGCGGATTCCGCTGTGGTCAGGTGTTTGTTGTAATATGTGCTTTATGCTTCCACAGGAAGGTATCTTGCACCCATGAATGCGTTGCTTTTGGCAAAAGTGGCGTTTAACAATCG
>JAZOUU010000017.1:0-9579 GCA_045658365.1 Faecousia sp.
GCGCGCCCGGAATCCTTAACCCCCAGCACCCACCCTAAACTGGGCGTAAAAAGCAGACACCAGGGACTTCATCGATGTGCCCTTCAAAGGATTTTTAGGCCCTTCCTGGAAAATGGGCATTCCGACTAGGATACTGCACCGTCAAAATGAATAATAGCATACTTTTTTTGTATATACAAGTATTTTTTCATAAAAATGAATAAACAGGGCAATTTACTGTAAATATACACCTTAAATGACAGTGTTTAGCAAAAAAACAGACACCCATGGAAGATGGGTGTCTGGTCAAATGGTATTAAATTCAGATTTTATCCTCCAGCCATTGTTTCATGGCAAGGCGGCCTTCTTCGGTCATAGGGAAAGTATTCTCCCCTTCCATATCGCTTTTCTCATAGCAAAAAGGGCCGTGCCAAAACTGAACATGAATGGTGCTTTGCTGGAAATCCACTTCCTTTGATGTCAGCTTCACCACATTCGGAACAGCCCGAAAACGAAGGTCCCCATAAGAGCCGGTGAAGATATTGTCCATGGCAAAGGTGTGCAGGGTTGGAATAAACAGTTCTTTCATTGGCACTGTTCCATCAGCGCTTCCATTTCATCCAGCAGTTCGCCAAACAGCTGCAGCGCCTGATTCACAGGCTCAGGGCTGGTCATATCCACACCTGCGCCCTTGAGAAGGTCAATGGGACTCTTGGAGCAGCCGCCGGAAAGGAAGTTAAGATAATCCCGGACTGCCGGCTCTCCTTCCCTCAAAATCCTCCTGGATAGCGCGATAGCTGCAGAGTAACCGGTTGCATACTGGAATACATAGTAATTGTAGTAGAAATGGGGAATTCTTGCCCATTCCATGGCGATCCGATCATCCACTACGATCTCAGAGCCGAAGTACAGCTCATTGAGGCGCTTATATTCTCCGCACAGCACGTCGGCAGTGAGGGTCTTGCCCTCCTGGATCATGCGGCCGATATTGAGTTCGAACTCAGCAAACATGGTCTGGCGATACAGAGTGCTCTTAAACTGCTCCAGGAAATGATTGATCAAGAAGGCGCGTTCCTTTTTGTCGGTAGTCTTCGCCAAAAGATGCTCCATCAGCAGTGCTTCATTACAGGTGGATGCCACCTCTGCCACGAAAATAACATAATGAGCGTCTACGGGATTCTGGGTCTTATTGGAAAGGTAGGAATGGAGAGCATGTCCCATCTCATGGGCCAAGGTAAACTGACTGTCCAAGGTGCCGGTATAATTCAGCAGCACATAGGGATGGACCTTGGCGCCGGCAGAATAGGCTCCGCTGCGCTTACCTTCGTTGGTATAAACATCGATCCAGCGGTTTTCAAAGCCCTCTTTCAGGATCTTGCGGTAATCTTCGCCCAATGGTGCCAGAGCATCGTAGACCGTTTGCTTGGATTCGGCAAAGGGGATCTTCTTATCCACATCAGCCAGCAGTGGGGTGTAGATATCATAAAAATGCAGCTCATCCACACCCAACAGCTTTTTGCGCAGCTTCACATAGCGGTGCATCTTGTCCATGTTCTGATGCACTGCCTCAATCAGATTCAGATACACAGAAGTGGGAACGTTGGTACGATCCAAGGAGGCTTCAAAGGCGGAGGAATATTTTCTGGCTTCCGCGCGGAATTTCAGCTGCTTGTTCTGAGCATTCAGAAGAGCAGCTGCGGTGTTTTTAAACCCTTTAAAGCTGTCATACAGATTTTCATAGGCGCTCTTCCGCAAAACCCGGTCGGGGCTTTCTTCGTAGGATACAAAGTTTCCCTGCCGGAGAGGATGAGTCACTCCATCGCTGTCTACCGCATCGTCAAAGGAAATATCCGCATTGGCAAACATTCCGTAGATATCGCTGGGTGCAGAGCTCATTTCACCGGTTGCTGCCAGCAGCTTTTCTTCCGCAGGTGACAAGGTATGTTCCTTGTGGCGACGTTCATTGGTTAAGTAGCGGCGGAATCTCTCCAGAGCGGGACACGCCTTGTAAAAACTCTCCAGAGTCTCCTCAGAGATCGCCATGATTTCCGGGGTCTCAAAGCTCTGGGCTGCGCCGAGGGAAACTACGACGCTCATAAATTTTCCGGACATGGCTTGATATACGGCATTTCTGGTATCTACGTCCGCCATACGGGAACTGTAGTTGGCAAGTTTGGAAATCTTCTCGCCCAGTTCTTCCGTAAACTGTAAATACTCGCAGAGTATCTCCCCGCTTTCTGCCAAACGGCCGGCATAGCTTTCGAGCTTTTTCTTGTCTGCATCAAGTGTGGAAAGCTCCGCTTCCCAGGCTTCATCGCTTGGGTATAGATCTTCAATCGCCCAGGTATCCTCCAGTGCGATTTCACTACGCTGTAAAATCTTGTTCCCTTCCATATTTTACCTCCCTAGTTTTATGATATTTGTATTATACCAACTTCGCACCCAAATTGCAATCTTGCATTTTGCCGGATAATATGGTAAATTTACCGGCGGTGATATAAAGATGAACAGAAAACTTACAGGCAGCGCATCACTGATATTTGCCACTGTCATTTGGGGCAGCACCTTTGTGGCCCAGAGTGTGGGAATGAATTATGTGGGACCCTTTACCTTTCAGGCGGTTCGCTGTATGCTGGCAGTATTGGTCTTACTGCCGGTGATCGCTATGTTTGACCGCAAAAGCAACGAAGGTTTCTGGAAAAGGTGGCGGGATAAAAGACTGTGGCTTGCAGGAATTGCCTGCGGGACCGCGCTGTTTGCCGCAGCGAATCTGCAGCAGGTCGGCATGGTCACCACAACTGCAGGCAAGGCGGGGTTTTTGACTGCAATGTATATTGTTCTGGTTCCTTTTGTGGAATTGTTTTTAAAGCGAAAACCAGGTATTATGGCGATCATCAGTGTCCCGATCGCCGTAGCCGGACTATACCTGCTCAGCTGCGCCAACGTTTCTCAAATCAACACCGGAGATATATTGCTCCTGGGCTCAGCGTTTGCCTTTGCGATTCAGATTACGTTAGTAGATTCTTTTGCCAAACAGGTTGATAATCTGCGGCTCAGCTGCATCCAAAGCTTTGTCTGTGCCCTGCTTACCGGAATTGTAATGTTTGGATATGAAACACCGAATATAGGAGCTGTTCTTAGCTGCTGGCTGCCGATTTGCTATGCCGGCATCCTTTCCATGGGTGTTGCCTACTCTCTGCAAATTGTAAGCCAGCGGCACATCGAGCCTACAGCAGCATCCTTGATTATGAGTTTAGAATCCGTTTTTGCAGCTGTCTCCGGCTGGCTGATTCTTCACGAAAGAATGTCCTTACAGGAAACTTTTGGATCTATCCTCGTACTGACTGCTGTGATCCTGTCGCAGATACCGCTGATAAGAATAAAAGCAAAGCGAGTTACTTGACCTTACGTATTTTATCTGCTAAACTGTTAAAATACAAACCAATATGGAATGAGGGATACCTATGGAGTGTAATAAAGTAGATTTATATGAATATTTCGGCATCGCAAAGCCCGAGGGCGCAAGATGCGTTCTTGAATACTGTCTTCATTCTGAGTCAGCAAAGTATTATCCGGGACGTGTTCACCCGGCAATGATCACGGTAGCCGGCGGTGGCTATTCCGGCATCTATGAGCTGGAGGGTGCGCCCATCGGCGCGGCATATTTCGGAAAAGGATACCAGATGTTTAACCTGCAGTATTCCGTAGCGCCGCTGCATTATCCCACCCAGTTGATCGAAGGTGCTATGGCGGTAGCATATGTCCGGAAAAATGCCGAAAGGCTTCGTGTCAAGCCAGATGCCGTTGCTGCAGCCGGTTTCTCTGCCGGCGGTCATTTTGTAGGCATGATGGCGAACCTGGCGGGAGAACCCGAGGTCATAGAAGCACTGGGTAAGGATGCCGCTCTTGCAAAGCCGGATGCCGTAGTAATGGGATATCCCGTCATCACTTCCGGAGAATTTGCACACGAGGGAAGTATTCAAAATCTCACTGGCGGCAATGAATCGCTCTTTGATAAGGTTTCCCTGGAAAAATGTGTTACCTCTGCCTCCTCCCCTGCATTCCTGTGGTGCACCCGGGATGACGAACTTGTTCCTGCTCAAAACACGCTGTTGATGGCCATGGCTTATCAGCAGGCAGGTGTTCCCTATACCCTGCATGTGTATGAATCTGGCCCTCACGGAATGGGACTTGCCAACCGGCTCACTGTTTCCACTCTGAAATCCAAGGCGCCCGACTGCGTAGAAAATCATATAAAGCCGTCTATGCAGACCTGGTTTGATATGTCCGTAACCTGGCTGGAACAGCACGGCTTCTGTGTGGAAGACTAAACTTATTAAATAAAACAGCACCCGTTTGGGTGCTGTTTTTTTAACTTTTCTTCAAATCATCAGCAATCAGCCGCTTCATGGCCTCTATGCCCACCCGAATGGCGCCGGTGGTGTCTTCTGTCATGGGCATAAACATGCCTGCCTTTTCCCGTTCCTGATTCCATACCACATGGAAGCAGCTGCCACAGCGCACATGCAGCGCAGAAGCCACCACAAACAGCGCGGCAGATTCCATCTCGCTGGACTTGACGCCTAAGCGTTTCCAGGCTTCCCATTTCTGAAGCAGTTCATAGGAAACCGGCGACTTATCCGGGCTGTGCTGACCGTAGAAGGAGTCCTTACATTGGACGACACCGGTGTGCACGCGATAGCCCAAATCCTCTCCGGCAGCCTTCAGCGCTGCAGTAACGTCAAAGTCGGCAACCGCAGGAAATTCCATAGGGGCATACTCCAAAGAGGTATGTTCGAACCGCACCGCGCCGGTTGCCACTACTACATCTCCGGGGCAAACATCCAGAGCGATTCCCCCAGTAGTGCCCACTCGAATAAAAGTGTCACAGCCGATGGCTGCCAGCTCTTCCATAGCAATGGCAGCTGAGGGACCGCCAATGCCGGTGGAGCAAACAGAAACCTTCTGTCCCAGCAGCGTACCGGTGTAGATATTGTATTCCCGATTCATACCAATATGGACAGGATTATCAAAATAGGATGCAATGGCTTCGCACCGACCGGGATCTCCCGGCAAAAAACAGTATTTTCCCACGTCCCCCTCTTTACAGCGGATATGGAACTGGCTTTCCGTTGTTTGCATACACTCACCTCAAATCTATGAATTACAGTTAAAACAGGCTGACCTGACTGGTTTCCGGCAAATCGCCAAACGCGCCGGCATCCTTCAGCATCTGAATATGGGTCTTGGAGACCTTAGGGCAGGCAGAAGCAAACTCCTCCACAGAGAGGAAATCCTTTCCTTTCCTGCCATTGACGATATCTTTCGCAGCATTTTCGCCAAGACCGGAGATTGCAACAAAAGGCGGACGCAGTTTACCGTCCTCAATCAGGAATTTGGTAGCATCGCTTTTGTATATATCGATGGGCAGGAATGAAAATCCCCTGAGGTAATACTCATAGGCAACCTCCATGGTAGTCAGCAAATCCTCGTCTTTATCCGTGGCATTTTCGTTATTCTCAATGGCATCCATGTGGGCAAGCACCGCATCCATACCCTGGGTCATCAGCAGAGCATCAAAGCCGCCCTTTTGACTTCTGCGGTAGAAATATGCAGAATAGAAGGCCAAAGGATGATAGACCTTAAACCACGCGATCCGGAATGCCATCATTACATAGGCAACGGCATGCGCCTTGGGGAACAGATATTTGATCTTCTTGCAGGAGCCGATATACCAGTCTGGCACGCCGGCGGCGATCATTTCCTCCTCTGCCCCATCCGGCAATCCCCTGCCCTTACGGACGGATTCCATGATCTTAAAGGCCCGCTTTTCCGGAAGACCGCAGGAGATAAGATAGATCATAATATCGTCACGGCAGCCGATGGTGCCATCCACCGTAGCGGTTTTAGAGGTGATCAGATCCCGGGCATTGCCCAGCCATACGTCCGTACCGTGGGTATAGCCGGAGATCCGTACCAGGAAGTCAAACTTTGTAGGCATGGTATCCAGCAGAACACCGCGAGTAAACCGGGTGTTAAATTCCGGCACAGCCACAGCGCCGGTTGGGCCGAGAATTTTATCATCTTCGTAGCCAAGAACCTTGGAAGATGTGAAAATAGACATGGTTTTCTTATCGTCCAAAGGAATGGTTTTGGCATCCACACCGGTCATATCCTCCATCATGCGGATCATAGTGGGGTCGTCATGACCCAGCATGTCCAGCTTTAAGAGGTTTTCTTCCATGGAGTGGTATTCAAAATGAGTCGTGATCTGATCAGATTTTGGGTCATCCGCAGGGTGCTGCACAGGGCAGAAATCCCAAATTTCATTTTCCTGTGGGATAACCACCAGACCGCCGGGGTGCTGACCCGTGGTGCGGCGCACACCTACGCAACCGGATGCAAGTCTGCTCATTTCTGCTGACGTCGCAGTCTTTCCCCGTTCTTCCAGATACTTTTTTGCATAGCCAAAAGCGGTTTTATCCGCGACTGTGCCAATGGTACCGGCGCGGAACACATGACTTCTGCCGAACATTTCCGTACAGTAGGCATGGGCATTGGCCTGATACTCACCGGAGAAATTCAGGTCAATATCCGGCACCTTATCGCCGCCGAAACCTAGGAAGGTCTCAAAGGGGATGTTAAAGCCATCCTTTTCCATTTTAGCACCGCACTGTGGGCAATTCATATCCGGCAGGTCTGCGCCGCAGTTATAACCCTTAGGCACATCCAAAACAGTGTGCTTACAATCTGGGTTCGGGCAGCGGTAATGGGGTGGGAAGGAATTTACCTCCGTAATGCCGGACATATACGCCACGATGGACGAGCCGACAGAGCCGCGGGAACCCACCAAATAGCCGTTCTCCAGAGAATTTTGCACCAATTTCTGCGCGGACATGTAGATCACATCGTAATGACAGTTAATAATGTCATTGAGTTCCGTTTCCACACGCTTTACAAACAGCTCCGGGGGATTTTCACCGTAAAGCCTGTGAAATTTGCCGTAAACCAGGGACTTTAAGTCCTCCACAGAGTTTTCGATACTGGGGGCAAAGAGATTGTGAGGCACAGGCCGCACGGTTTCGCACATATCGGCAATAAGATTGGGGTTTGTAACAACGATCTCGAGAGCCTTTTCTTCGCCAAGATAAGAGAACTCGGCAAGCATTTCGTCGGTAGTTCGGAAATACAAGGGGTTGTCCCGGTCGCAATCAGAAAAGCCCTTGGTTGCCAGCAGAATGTGCCGGAAAATCTCATCTTCCGGATTGAGAAAGTGGACGTCGCCGGTAGCGACTACCAACTTACCCATTCTTTCACCTAATGCAACGATATCCTTGTTAAACTGCCGCAGCTGATCTTCGCTGACAGCAATGGGCTGCTCCCCTTCCTTGGTCGGATGCAGCATAAAGGAGTTGTTGGAGATGGGCTGAACTTCCAGATAGTCATAGAAAGAAGCGATCCGCTCCAGCTCCTCCTGGCTCTTACCGGACAGCACCGCCTGGAAAAGCTCGTTATTCTCGCAGGCAGAACCGATAATAAGACCTTCCCGGTATTTCAGCAGCTCCGATTTAAAAATACGAGGGAACTTCTTGTAAAACTTCAGATTGGACTCTGAGATCAACCGGTAAAGGTTTCTTAAACCCAACTGATTCTTGGCAAACAACACGATATGCTGGCATCGGACAGTCTCCTGCCGATGGGCAGGCCGAAGCTGCGTCATTGCATCATTGATACCTTGAATATCCCGGATGCCCCGCTCCTGAAGCATGGCAAAGAGCCTGCCTGCGATCTTACCGCAAACCAGCGCGTCATCCCCTGCCCGGTGATGATTAAAATCCGCAAGGTCAAATTTCTTTGCTACAACATCCAGAGAAAATCTTCCCATTTCCGGCATTAAGCACTGGGAAATCGTCAAGGTATCCACATAGGTCATGTCCCAGCGAATTCCTTGCTGCTCACAGGCTCGGCGGATGAAATTGGCGTCAAAATCCGCATTGTGGGCCACCAGCACACTATCTCCAACAAATTCCTTAAATTTGGGGAGGATTTCATCGATGGTGGGCGCCCCCTTCAGCATGGCATCCGTAATGCAGGTGAGCTCCACGGTCTTTGAATGGAGTCGGCATTTCGGATCCACAAAGGTTTGGAAACGTTCGATCTCCCGGCCCTGCTTCATCCGCACAGCGCCGATTTCAATAATGGTATCCTGGCGGTAAAGACCTGTGGTTTCCAGGTCAAAAGCCACATATTCTCCGTCAAACGGGATATTGCCGCAGCCATGGACAGCCAAACGGTCGTCCACGTCATTGATATAGTAGCCCTCACAGCCATAGAGGATCTTGATATTCTCATCCGTGCCCGCAACTTTTGGCGCGCCCTTCCAGTCTTCCACAACATGAAGTGCGTCGGTAAAGGACTGTACGCAGCCATGGTCTGTAATGGCGATGGCCTTATGGCCCCAGGCCGCCGCCTGCTTAATGGCGGCTTTTGTGCTGGTCAGCGCGTCCATATTACTCATGGATGTGTGTAAATGAAGTTCCACGCGCTTACCGTTTTGGGCCGTATCCTGCCGCTTGAGCATAGAGCCGGGCATAATGGCATTGGGCTTCAAAACCATCTCATTGGTGAAGTTATCGATCATCAGCTTTCCTGTAACCTTCACCACTGATCCTTCTTTAACATTGCTGAGGATAGGTTCCGCCTCTTTCTTTTCCATAAAGCGGCTGATGCGGACAGAACCGGTGTTGTCGGTCATATCGAATTTAATAACCACCGCATTGCGCTTGGGAAGTTCCTTATGATCTATGGCAAAAACTTTTCCCTCAACAATGACAATGCCCATATTCAGTTCAATATCCTTCATGGCAACAGGCGTTCCCCGAAAGGCTTTGCCAAAGAAACTGTCATTAACTGTGACAGGTGCAGCGCTGTCCTTTTTAGCGGAGGGAGTTACGGCGCGGTTTTCAATCTTTTGAGAAGTGCGCATCTTCTCCATGGCATCAAACAGCGCTTCTCCCTCCAGGGATTGCCCTGCTTCCACCGTGATATAAACAGGTGTTTCAAACTGCGCCTGAAGCGCAGCACAAACCGCAGGAATACACTCCTCCAACAGCTGTTTTCCGTTGGCAGACAAGGAAATTTTAAGCATATTCCCTTGCCAAACCCACTGTGCGCCAGCCAAAACGCCACGGGTCATGGAATTTTCCTGCACAAACAGCGCCATCAATTCTTCCGGTTCCACCTTCGTCAATTCGCTAGCAGGATAGGTTCCGGTCAGCTTAAATGTATTCAATCCGTAAAGATTGCAGATATCCCGCTCCGCGTCAGACAAGTAGCTGCGAGGGATATAAGTTTCCGAGTAAATAGCAACGGACACATTTCTTGCCGCGGGATCTAAATCGGCAGCAACAATGGCCGCCTGAGAAAGCGCGCTTTTCAGCGGCTCAGGCGGCTCATAGTCCGAAAACATATGAAAGAAACAGGTTTTCTCTTCCATTTTTCTCCCTACATTGCTTGGATTCTCTTTATCAATGCGTCCAGCAGCTGCTCATAAGGCAGCTTTTCTACCTGAACGCCTTTCTCAAATATCATGCCCCAGCC
>JAZOUU010000018.1:0-9642 GCA_045658365.1 Faecousia sp.
CTCGAACCGTCGACCTCCAGCGTGACAGGCTGGCGTGCTAACCGACTGCACCACCGGGCCACGGGATGCAACGGACGCATTATAACAGATGAATGGAGATTTGTAAAGAGGTTTTTTAATGTTCTTCCAAATGCTTCATTACATATAGATGAATGGGAACTGCGCACACCAAAGTTAAAAAGTCTGCGCAGGCCTGGGTAATCTGGATTCCTAACAATCCAAAAGTTGCCGAGAGAATCAAAACCAAAGGGATAAAGAACAGTCCCTGCCGCGCCACCGACAGGAAGGTGGCAGAAACGGTTTTGCCAATGGATTGCTCCATCATGGTGCTCATAACGATCCAACCATGGGCGGGGAAGGTTAAACACTGCATTCTTAGGGCCATAGTGCCGCAGGCAATTACATCCGGGTCATCCCGGAACAGCGCGATCAGTTGAGGCGCGAATACAAATCCCGCAGCAGCTACCACAAACAGAACGGCGGTGGAGATTTTAATGCAGAACCAGAAACCCTTCTTTACCCGATGGTAAAGTTTCGCGCCGTAATTAAAGCCGCAGACCGGCTGGAAGCCCTGCCCAAAGCCCAGCATGGTGGATGCGCCGAACATAGAGATCCTTTGCACTACGCCCATGGCGGCAATGACAGCATCGCCCATGGGACGGGCAGCGTGGTTTAGGCTGATGGTGGCCAGGGAAGCAAGGCATTGCCGGGCCAAGGAGGGGAGACCTCCCTTAAAAATCATGGTAAAATAATATGGGCGCAGCCGAATGTTGCGAATCCGGATGCGGATATTGCCGCCTTTGGTGCAGCCGAGATACAGCAGACAAAAGCTTACCAGCTGGCTGATGATCGTGGCCCAGCCGGCGCCGGCTACGCCAAAATCCATGGTGAAGATCATGATCGGATCCAGCGCAATATTTAAAACTGCGCCGGTGGTAATGCCAACCATGGCATACATAGCACCGCCTTGGAAGCGAAGCTGGTTATTCAGCACGAAGGACGCGGTCATCCAGGGCGCGCCTAAAAGGATCACCCGGAGGTAGTCTTTGGTATAGGGCAAAATGGTGTCGGTAGAGCCCAGCAGATATGCCAGCTCCTCCAGGAAAATCTGTCCTATGATGCAAATCACAAGACCCATGCCCAATGCCAAATAAAATCCGGTGGCGGCCATTTCGTTGGCCTCTTTGTATTCCTTCTTGCCCAGAGCCCGGGAGATAAAGGTGCCGCTGCCTTGGCCGAAGAAAAAGCCAATCGCTTGGATAATGGCCATCATGGAGAATACCACGCCAACGGCGCCGGTGGCGGCATTGCTGTTGAGTTTACCTACAAAGAAGGTATCCGCCATATTGTAGAAGGAAGTGACAAGCATACTGATGATACAGGGGACAGCAAGCTTGCAAATCAGCCGTTCTACCGGTGGCTGGGTCATTTGTATATATTTTTTCTCTTGTTCATCCATGGAAGAAGCCTCCGGTTAATCAATAGGGGTAAACAGGAATTTTTGCGTCAGACCGTCGCAGGAAGCATAGACCGTCACCGCGCCGTTTGCGGCTACATCCACGGAAAGCTCTACGGCTTTCCCTTTTAAGAATCCGCTGACGTATGCTATGGGGTCATCGGTTTCTACTTCTTCAAAAAAGATATCCCGCATCTGATTGTTTCGGCATAGGTTTTGGATCTCCCGAACCAGTTCATATTCCGCCATAGCAGCGCCCCCTTTTTCTACAGTATAGCACAAAGGGGAGAGAAGGACAAGAAAGGGAAGGGAAGTTTCGACAAAAAATGGTTGAAATTTTTTGCCGTCTTTGCTATAATACGGACACGGTCTGCGGGTATAGTTCATCGGTAGAATGCCAGCTTCCCAAGCTTGAGAGGTGGGTTCGATTCCCATTACCCGCTCCAAAGAAACAACACCACCATCCGGTGGTGTTGTTTCTTTCATTGGCATAGTATGGGAATCGAACCCGTCTAAATGCAATAGTCCGGTTTCGGCAGGTTGACACTCGCGGCTGACCAGGCTAAAATACAGAAAATGTATGCCGGAGGGATTGAAATGGAAATCAGAGAAGTAAAAGAAAACAAAAAGCAATATTTATCCCTGCTGCTCCTGGCTGACGAGCAGGAGGATATGATCGACCGGTATCTGGAAAGAGGCGCTATGTTTGTGTTGGAAGACGGCACCGTGGTGGCGGCTTGCGTGGTGACGGATGAAGGCGACGGCATGTTGGAAATTAAAAATATCGCAACCGATCCCGGTTATCAGCACAGAGGATATGGAAGAGCCTTGATCTCCTTCGTGGAGGGAGTATATCGGGGCAGATATGAAAAAATCAAAGTCGGAACAGGGGACAGTCCGTTGACCGTTCCTTTTTATGAAAAGTGCGGATTTAAGGAAAGCTACCGGGTTCCCAATTTCTTCACGGATAATTATGACCACCCCATTTTTGAATGCGGCATCCAACTGAAAGATATGGTTTATCTGGAGAAAAACCTTTGAGAATTGCTGCAATCAGCCTGCCAGGCCCTCAGGGCCTGACAGGTTGATTTTTTCCGCGGGCAGTTATGATGAAAAACACGAAAAACCCAAAAATTCAGGTTGAATTTAACTAAACAGTGTGATATGATACTGTTGTATCGATATGGGCGTACTGCGCCCAGGCGCGGGAGGACATACCTCAATCCGCAGCCAGGAGGGAAAAAGAAATGAATGTAATGGAAATCTTTGAGAAGCGCAGCGCGTTCTCTTTTGAAGTGTTCCCGCCCAAGACAGATGTGGGTATGGAGAAACTGTGCGGCAAGGGCGGCGTGCTGGAGCAGCTGTATACGCTGAACCCTGACTACATTTCCTGCACCTATGGCGCAGGCGGAACCAATGTTGGTAAGAACCTGGAGGTTCTGGATAAGATCGTAGAGGACGGTAAGACCGTTGGCGTGACCCATTTTACGTGCATTGGCAACACCAAGGAAGGCATCCGTGAGCAGCTGCAGAATTATCTGAACCACGGCATCAATCATATGCTGGCGCTGCGGGGCGACCTGCCCTTTGGCTGGACCGGTACCGGTGGCGATTTGCACTATGCTACAGAGCTGGTGAAGTTTGCCAGACGGGAGTTTGGCGACAAGTTTACCATTGCGGTAGCCGGATCTCCGGAAGGACATATTCAGTGCCGCTCTATAGAAGCGGATATCGCGTTTTTGAAGCAGAAGCAGGATAACGGCGCCGACTACATCATGACCCAGCTCTGCTGGGATATGGATCAGTTCCGCTGGTGGCTGGATGCCATCCGGGCTGCCGGTATTTGGATGCCTGTGGATGTGGGCATCATGCCCATTTTGGATCAGGCGGCTACCATTAACATGGCCCTTTCCCGGAATGCTTGCGTCATGCCCCGGGCTTTGAGTGAGATCATCTCCAAGCACTGGATCTTCCCCAATCCCTTTGACAAGGAGCCCTTCGATGCCAACGCTGCGCAGAAGAAGGAAGACTTCAAGAAGGCCGGTATCGAATACACCATTAACCAGATCGATGAATACCGCGCCTGCGGCATTGACGGCATCCATCTGTACGCTTTGAATAAGTACGAGGATGTTGCCTACATCGCCAAGGAAGCCGGTCTGCTGGATCTGATCTAAGCAAACAATAAGGAGCAATTACTATGGCAACACCCTTTACCATTGCAGTGGCAGGAAAAGGCGGCGTGGGCAAGACGACGACTTGCGGCATGCTGATCGATTACCTCTGCAAGCAGAAAAAAGGGCCTGTTCTGGTGGTGGACGCAGACGCAAACAGCAACCTCAACGAGGTGCTGGGCGTGGAGGTGGAAACCAGCTTGGGACAAATCCGGGAGGAAATGGCCCAGGCAGAGCTGAAAGGCACCATCCCTGCCGGGATGACTAAGGCCGACTATGCGGAGTTTAAATTCAATTCCGCTCTCATCGAGGAAGATGACTTCGATATGCTGGTCATGGGTCGCACCCAGGGCAAGGGCTGCTACTGCTATGTCAACGGCGTGCTTAAGTCTCAGGTGGACAAGTACGCAAAAAACTATTCCTACATCGTCATGGACAACGAAGCCGGCCTGGAACATGTGGCCCGAGGCACGCTGCCCCATGTAGATTTGATGCTCTTGATTTCCGATTGCTCCCGTCGGGGCGTTCAGGCGGTAGCCAGAATTGCCGAGATGGTGGGTGAAATGGATCTGAAGTCCGAAAAAATGGGCCTCATTATCAACCGGGCGCCGGAGGGCGTGCTGGATGAGGGCATCCGGGAAGAAATCCAAAAGCATGGGCTGACCCTGTTTGGCATTCTTCCCCAGGACGACGCGGTGTACCGCTGCGACTGCGCGGGAGAACCGTCAGCCAAACTGCCGGATAGCGATTCTATGAAAACCGCCCTGAAGGGCATCATGGAAAATATCGGGCTGTAAAACATGCCCTTTCGTGGGGCGGGGATTGGAACAATCCCATACTTATTTCGCGAACCGCTTCCCCCTATGCAGGGGAGGATAAAAGGTTTATAAAAAATTTTTATATAAAACAAGGGGGAACCAAACATGTCTTTCGCACCTAAGACGGCACCCTACAGCGGCAAAATCAATGCCGTGACCCTGGGTACCGGTGACAAGGCAATCGTCATCGGCGGCCAGAATGTACTGCCGTTCTACACCTTCGATGCAGCCATCGAAAATGCTCCCAAGATCGGTGTGGAAATCTCCGATACCGCTTGCGAGTGGACCGCTGCCGGCCTGAAGGAATTCTATGCCGGTTGTGTCACCATGGCCGACTTTGCCAAGAAGGCAGAGACCATGGAAGGCGCTGATTTTATTGCTCTGAACTTTGAGTCCGCAGATCCCAACGGCGCCAACCGCTCCGTGGAGGATTGCGTGGCTGACGCTAAGGCCGTTGCCGAGGCTGTTTCCATGCCCATCGTGATTCTGGGCTGCAAGAACCTGGAAAAGGACGGCGAGCTGTTCTCCAAGATTTCCGAGGCTCTGCAGGGCAAGAACATTACCTGCATGTCCGCCAAGCAGGAAAACTGCAAGACCGTGGGCGCTTCCGTTGCCCTGGCTTACGGCCAGAAGGTCGGCGCTGAGACTGCTGACGACATCAACCTGGCAAAGCAGCTGAATATTATGCTGAAGAAGGATGCCAATGTTCCTGCTGACTCCATCGTTATGAACATCGGTACCGCAGCCGTTGGCTACGGTTATGAGTATGTTGCCTCTACTCTGGACCGCATCCGTCTGGCCGCTCTGGCTCAGTCTGACGCCGACCTGCAGATGCCCATTATCGCTCCCGTGTCCACCGACACCTGGGGCGTGAAGGAATCCACTGCTTCCGAAGCTGACGAGCCCGCTTGGGGCTGCCAGGAAGAGCGGGCCATCAGCATGGAGATCTCCACAGCTGCCGCGAACCTGACCGGCGGTGCTGACGCTGTTATCCTGCGCCATCCCGCTGCCGTCGCCACCATCAAGAAGTTCATTACTGAACTCTGCTAATCGGAAGGAGGATACATACTATGGCTTTGAAAGGTCTTGACATTTTTAAGCTGTCTCCCAAGAAGAATTGTAAGGAGTGCGGCAGCCCCACCTGTATGGCATTCTGCATGAAGGTGGCCCAGGGCGCTGTGGAAATCGACAAGTGCCCCTATTTCTCTGACGACGCAAAGGCAATGCTCAACGAGCAGACTGCGCCTCCCATGAAGACCATCTCCGTGGGCGAGCACAAGCTGGGCGGCGAAACCGTTCTGTTCCGTCACGAGAAGACTCTGGTTAGCAAGAACCTGTACGCTGTCAATGTCTGCACCTGCATGGACGATGCTACTGTTGATCAGAAGCTGGCTGACATGGCTAAGGTGGACTACGAGCGTATCGGCGAGAGAATGTACGTTGAGTTCGTATTTGTTTCCAACAATCAGGCTGACCCCGCTGTGTATGCCAACCTGGTGAAGAAGGCTGCCGCTACCGGCCGCGATCTGATCCTGGAGTGCTGGGATGTAGAATGCGCCAAGGCGGCTCTGGAAGTTGCCGGCAAGAACGTCATCCTCGATGGCGCTACTCCCGAAAACTGGGAGGCTATGAATGCTCTGGCTACCGCTAAGGGTGTTACCCTGGGCGTTTGGGCTGAGAACATCGAGGGCCTCTATGACACCGTGAAGAATCTGGAAAATGCCGGCAATAAGAACCTGGTTCTGGATGTTACCGGCAAGACCGCTAAGGAGACTTTGGCTAACGCTGTTCTGGTGCGCCGCACCGCGATCAAGGATGGCGACCGCTCCTTCGGTTACCCCTCCATCGTTAACCTGGCTAAGATTGCCAAGGGCGACGCTAGACTGCAGACCGCTTATGCTTCCATGTTCACTGAGAAGTACGCTTCCATCATTGTTATGTCCGGCATGAGCTACGCTCAGGCGCTGCCTCTGTACGGCCTGCGTCAGAACATCTTCACCGATCCTCAGAAGCCCATGAAGGTGGAAGCTAAGATCTATCCTCTCAACGGCGCTGACGAGAACAGCCCCTGCGCTCTGACTGTTGACTTCGCTCTGACCTACTTCCTGGTTTCCGGCGAACTGGAGCGCTCCAACCAGCCCGTGAACCTGATTATCACCGATGCTTCCGGCATGTCCGTTCTGACTGCCTGGGCTGCCGGTAAGTTCCCCTCCTCCACCGTCAAGAAGACCTTCGAGGAGCTGGATATCGAGAACAAGATCAAGAACCGTACCCTGATTATCCCCGGCAAGGTTGCCGTTATGAAGGGCGAGATCCAGGAAAAGCTGCCCGGCTGGAACGTGGTTGTCGGTCCTCTGGAAGCTGTTCAGCTGCCTAAGTACATGAAGGATAAGGAATACGAGGCTGCCGCTAAGGCTGCTGCCGCTGAGAATGCTGCCAAGGCTGCTACCGCAGCTCCCGTGGTTGAGCTGTCCTTCGACGAACTGCTGGCTACCAAGGTGCCCGCTATCGAGGTTAAGGAGTGGGATACCCAGTACAAGGGATACAACCCCGAGTCTTCTACCTTCGTTACCATCGGCGAACGGATCCACTGCATCGCTCCCTCCATCCGCAAGGCTATGGACGAAAGAGATCCCGAGCCCATTCTGCAGCGTGCATACGAGCAGATCAAGGCCGGCGCTACTTATCTGGACGTCAACATCGGACCTGCTGAGAAGGACGGCCCCGAGCGCATGATGTGGGCAGTCAAGCTGCTGCAGGAGAACTTCAACAATGTTCCTCTGGCTTTGGATACTGCCAACATGAAGGCTATTGAGGCTGGTATCAAGGTTTATAACCGTACCAACGGCAAGCCCATCGTCAACTCTGCTGACGCCGGCTCCCGTATCGGTTATATCGATCTGGCTGCTGCCAACGATGCCATCTGTATCGCCCTTTGCTCTGCCGACGGCATTGCCAAGGACAACGAAGAGCGTATGATGCACTGCGACAACATGCTGGAGCGTGGTCTGAGCCTGGGTATGGATGCTACCGACTTGTGGTTTGACCCCCTGTTCCTGGTTGTTAAGGGCATGCAGGACAAGCAGATGGAAGTTCTGGAGGCCATTAAGATGTTCTCCGACAAGGGTCTGAAGTCCACCGGCGGCCTGTCCAACAACTCCAACGGCGCGCCCAAGGATGTCCGTCCCATCATGGACTCCGCTCTGGTCGCTATGTGCATGATGCAGGGTCTGACCTCCGCGATCGTCAACCCCAACGACCGCAGACTGATGGAGACCATCAAGTCCTGTGACATTTTCAAAAACCACGTGCTGTACTCCGATTCCTATCTGGATCTGTAAGCGCGAATTCCCTGCGTTTTTTGGCTGGGAGGGTAACTCCCTCCCAGCCATTTTGCAATTCTTTATATCCCCTGCGGGGGGATATAACCCGCTGATGTATATTTGGTCCCGAAGGCTTAATATAAAATCATAGCAACAATATTGAGGGAGGAAATTGAAATGAGTGTATTGACCGATCTGATTTACGGCGGCAGCAACGCTGTAGCTGGACTGACCGAGGGCGCAGTGAATGATGCCATTGCCAAGTACGGCGCAGATAAGGAAATCGCATTTCCCGATACTGCCTATTATTTCCCCACCATTTACGCTGCAACCGGCGTCAAGGTAAAAACATTGGGTGACCTTGTGCCCTGTGTCGGTGTACTTAAGAGCTTGATCACCAATCAGGAAGATCTGGGTCAGGCACTGAATGCCGGCCTTGCCACCGCTGTGGGCGCTGAAATTCTGGAAGGCCTGAAGTGGGTCGAGAGTTCTGAGCCTTATGCAAATGATTCCGGTATTGGCTTTGTGCCCGACCCCATTATCCGCTCTCTGGGCGTGCCGCTGGTTACCGGCGATATTCCCGGCGTGGCCGTTGTTTTGGGCAAAGCTGACAATGCAGAAGATGTCATTAAGGTCGTTAAGGATTACCAGTCCAAGGGCATTATGACCTTTATGGTGGGCGATGTCATTGAGCAGGTTGCCGAGGGCGGCGTGAAGATGGGCCTGGAGTTCCGCGTGATTCCTCTGGGCCACGATGTAACTTCCGTCATCCATGTAGTTACCGTTGCTGTCCGCGCAGCATTGATCTTTGGCAATGTGCAGCCCGGTGATCTGGCCGGATTGCTGGATTATACCAAGAAGCGCGTACCCGCATTTGTCAACACCTTTGGCGCGATCGATGCCGTTGTGGTTTCCGCCGGCGCCGGCGCCATCGCTTTGGGCTTCCCTGTGGTGGTGGACATTGATCTGGGCGAAAATCAGGTTCCCGGCGCGCTGGTCTCCGTTTGCGACCATAATGAGACTGTTAAGACTTCTCTGGAACTGCGTGAAATCAAGATTAAGGTTACGGAGCTGCCCATTCCCGTGGCATTCGCCGCTGCTTTTGAGGGCGAAATCATCCGCAAGGCCGACATGCACAACGAAATGTGGTCTTCCAAGAACCCCACCGCGGAGCTGGTGGTGATGAGAGACCTGGCTGAGGTGGAGGATCATAAGATCACCGTCATTGGCCCCGATTTCGATGAAGCCAAGGATCTGGCCCTGGTTACTTATGTGGAAGTTGCCGGCAAGAAGATGCAGCTGGACTTTGAATCTGTTATTGAGCGGAAATTCCACGCCTGGTTCAACTATATGGAAGGTGTCATGCACACCGGCCAGAGAAATCAGGTTCGTGTCCGTGTCAGCAACGCAGCTTTCGATGCCGGCCTGCGGCTGAAGGATTTTGCCGAGGTTCTGTACGTCATGGTCAAGAACGAATTTGATGCGGTTGTGGATAAGTGCCAGGTCACCATCATCACCGACGCAGCGGAGGCGGAAAAGTTCCGCGATGAGATCGCAATGCCCCGCTATGCCCAGCGAGATGACCGTCTTGCGTCCATGACCGACGAATCCGTGGATCGCTATTACACCTGTATCCTGTGCCAGAGCTTTGCCCCTGCCCACTGCTGCGTGGTCACTCCCGAGCGGCTGGGTCTGTGCGGCGCGGTTTCCTGGCTGGATGCCAAGGCAACCAACGAGTTAGACCCCAACGGACCCTGCCAGCCCATTATGAAAAAGGGTCTCATTGACGATCGTACCGGTCGTTATGAAGAAGTCAACCGCATGATCGCCGAGGCTACCCACGGCGCGGTGGAAAATGTGACACTGTACTC
>JAZOUU010000019.1:0-8803 GCA_045658365.1 Faecousia sp.
CTAAACAGATAAATGATCGTTTATGCGAGGAAAGCCTTCCCCTTTGGGGAAGGTGGCACGCCGATAGGCGTGACGGAAGAGGTTAAAACCTCTCCCACCGCAAGCGGTCCCCCCTCCCCAAAGGGGAGGGCATAGTAGTGCGCTAAACGATCATTTACAGTTGAAAAGAGGTAACGCTATGACCCCCGAAACACTGATTGATTTGGCAAAAGACGCCATGAACCGTGCCTATGTTCCCTACTCCGGTTACCGGGTAGGGGCTGCTCTGCTCTGCGCTGACGGCAGCGTATACCAGGGCTGTAACATTGAAAACGCCGCATACGGCCCTACCAACTGCGCGGAGCGCACCGCCTTTTTCAAAGCGGTTTATGACGGTCACCGTGACTTTACCGCCATTGCCGTCTGCGGCGGCAAGGACGGCAACATTACCGGTCCATTCCCTCCCTGCGGTGTATGCCGGCAGGTCATGCGGGAATTCTGCGACGACGATTTTCTTGTCTATATCGTTGGCAGCGGAGATTCTTACGAGGTAATGACTCTATCCGAGCTTCTGCCCCACAGTTTTTCCGCAAAAGACCACATGGGATGAAAGAAATTGTTAGCAATTTCTACAAATTTTTGCCAATCAGTTGATTTTTTCCGGCATCTGTGCGACAATATCCTTAGCACCCGATGTATCGGGTCAACACATTTTTTGGAGGAATAGAAATGAAAAAGATTCTGGCTCTGTTGCTGGCAGTTGCCATGGTCGCTACCCTGTTTGTGGGCTGCGCTCCTGCCAACTCCGACAACAACGACCCCAACGGTCCTATCACCGACGCTAACAAGATCAAAGACGAAATGACCTCTTCCGACGGCAAGTACGAAATCGCTTTTGTTACCGACGTTGGCCAGCTGAAGGATAAGTCTTTCAACCAGGGCACCTACGACGGCGTTAAGCTGTACGCTGCGAATGCTGGCAAGTCCTACAAGTACTACCAGCCCGCCAACGGCAACGAAGCTACCGACGACGACCGTTACGACGCCATGAAGCTGGCTGTCCAGAACGGCGCTAAGGTCATCGTTTGCGCAGGCTTCATGCAGGGTGTTGCTCTGGAAAAGGCTGCCAAGGAATTCCCCGAAGTTAAGTTCATCTTCATCGACGGTTGGTCCCTGGGCCTGGACAACGTCAGCGGCATCTCCTTCAAGGAAGAGCAGTGCGGTTATCTGGCCGGCTATGCTGCTGTTATGGAAGGCTACACCAAACTGGGCTTCTCCGGTGGTGGCGGCGGCACCAACCTGGCCTGCATGCGTTACGGCTACGGCTTCGTTCAGGGCGCTGAGGCTGCAGCAGCTGCCAAGAATGTTAAGGTCAGCATTAAGTACTCCTGGCTCCACGGTGCTACCTTCTCCGGCTCCAACGAGCTGCAGACCATGGCTGCCGGCTGGTACAACAACGGCACCGAAGTGATCTTCGCTTGCGGTGGTTCCATGTTCCAGTCCATCTCCGCAGCAGCTGCCGCGGAAGATGCCAAGGTCATCGGTGTTGACGTTGACCAGTCTTTTGAGTCCGCTACCGTTATCACCTCTGCCATGAAGGGCATTGGCGAAGCTGCGCAGCAGGCTCTGAAGGCCGCTGAGGCTGAGGATACCTGGGCCGCTTGGGGTCAGTCCGTTGTTCTGGGCGCTAAGGAGAATGCTGTGGGTCTGCCCACCGCTACCTGGTCCCTGAAGAACTGGAGCGTAGAAGAATACAACAAACTGTTTGCTGACATCGTTGCCGGTACTGTTACCGTCATCGGTGGCGACGACGTCCCCGCTGAACCCACTTCCACTGCCAACGTGACTGTGGAAATCGTTAAGTAATTTACTTTTCAATTGCAATGCTCCGGGTACTGCCAAGAGGCAGTACCCGGAGTTTCTTTTTCTTTTTGGCAGGATTTGACGGACGGCTGGGGAAAGAAACGAAGGTTGACATAAATTCAGAAATATTGACTGAGCATTTTCTTTGGTCAACATAAGTTTTCCACATTGTCCACAGGTTTCTCCACAGAAATTCCTTGGATAAACACTACAATTCCCGCATTTTACGGTGTGCCCCAGAAAAAATACCCCTGCCGGGAATTTTCCCACGGCAGGGGTATTTGGTTTCCATAACATTTTTCAAAACTGCATCTGTACAGAGAAAACCCGGCTATGTTCCGACTGGGTATCCGCCAGTTCCCGGTGGGCATCCACCGTCAGACAGCCCTCCTGCGTCAGCTCCCAGGACAGCTCCAGAACTTCGCTTTCCCGAGCCTCAGAGAAATACCGCACCGAGAATTCCCTGGGACTGTGAACACTGTGGAAGCTGCCCGGCAGAGTATCCACCACCCAATCCAGATACCGGCAGTTATTCATGTGCCCGTTGCAATCCAAATCAGAAAAGCGCACCTGCCGGCGCTGCTGATTTTGCATGACTTGCATCGCCAGGGACCCGGGAACTGCCAATTCGCTGCCCCGGATCAGGCCCTCCACTTGGACACCGCTTTTGCCCGGCAGCACCATACCCCTCTGATTCGTATCCATCAGCACCCACAGGCTGATGGAGCGAAACAATTCCTTCCCATCCCTGTCATAGGCCACTGCGGAGCGGGGATAGGCCGTTCGGGTAGTGGGCATAGGCCAGGTTTCCACGGTGATATCCTCCCCTGCCTCCGGCAGCCGGGTGATCTGCACCCGGTGGCGCAGCACCGCCCAAAATAGATTCCGCCTGGCCAGTTCCTCTCTGCCGGTACCCAAAAGCAAGCTGTGATCCCCCGCAGCCTCCTGCAGAAAGCTAAGCACGTGGCTGGGCTTCAGCCGTCCAAACGCATCGGTTTGGGTTCCCAGAATAAGAAACTGTTTTGTATAAATGGGGGGCATTGCTTCACAATCCTTTCACTAAAATTTACGCGCCGGCCTGACCCAGAGTCAGAGAAACATTTATTTGCCGATGGCCGCGATAGACCACAAGCTGCAGCGTATCGCCGGCCTTGTGTGAATACAGCGCAGCGCTCAATTCATCGGTGCTGGTGATTCGGACATCGCCGATACTCAACAGGATATCCCCAACAGCAAGGCCCGCCTTCTCGGCAGCGCCACCGGGGGTGATTTTCGTAACAGACACGCCGGCAGGAAGCCGGTAATAGCGCTGATAGGCTACAGGCACTGTTTCTCCCTCGATGCCCAGCCCCGCCACGGGAGATCCCTCATCAGTAATCCCGTTTTCCATTATCGTATCTGCCTGGTAGAACCTCACGGGATGATAATCTTCTTCATTTTCCTGCAATTGATTGATCAGTTTAATATTCAAAAATCCCAAGGCACTGGAGATGCCGCTTAAAAAAATCACCGCTGCCAGCAATACCGCCACCGCTCCGCCCCGTTTTTTCGGCGGCTGGGTAGATCCGGTTTGATAGGAGCTCTGATTCCAGGGCTGCTCTCCATTCCAGTTGTTTTCGTTCATAAATAACCCTCCGGGGAAATGTTAAGCGTCGGTAAAAGAATCATTTACCAAAGGCAAGGTAAAGGTAAAGGTGGTCTTCCCCTCCCGACTGGTAACGGAGATATTCTCTCCGTGAAAACCAATAATGGTTTTGACAATATACAGACCCAGTCCCCAGCTGTCCCGGTTTTCGGAACGGCTTTTGTCCAGCTTGTGAAACCGGTCAAACACCAGCGGCAGCTCTTCCGGGGGGATGGTTTCTCCGGAATTGGAAATGCTCACATAAACCTTACTGCCACCGGCTTCCATGCGCAGTCCCAAAGAGCCTCCCTGGGGACTGAACTTGACCGCATTGTCCAGCAGATTGTAAAGCACCTGTGTGATATGATCTTCACAGGCTTTCGTATACACCGGATACTCCGGAAACTGCACCTGCACGTCCAGATTCTTTTCCGTGATCTTCTGCTCCAGAGAAATCAGCACCTGACCGGTGCGCTCCGTCAAATCGAACTGAGAAATCTGCTCCGGAGGAATGACCCCTTGCTCCTGCAGCCGGGAAATATCCAGCATACTGCGAACCAGACGACTCAGCCGCTTGGTCTCCCCGGACACCATGGATAAATACTGCTTTTGCTTCTCCTGGGGAATCGTGCCGTCCAGGATCCCATCCAGAAAGCCTGAAATGGTAGTCATGGGGGTCTTTAGCTCATGGGAGACATTGGCCACGAATTCCTGCCGCTGATACTCACTTTTTTGCAGGGAGGAGGCCATATTGTTGAAGGCCAGGGCCAATTCCTCCACCTCTTGAGAATATCGGCCGCTGGTATCGACCCGGGCCGTCAAATCCCCGTGGCCGAAAGAGCTGGCCGCCCGGGCCATCTCCCGGAGCGGTTTGGACTGCCGTCGGACAAAGACCGTCATAAGGATCACGGACATCAGCACCACCAGCAGCGATACAAAGACAAAAATTTCCGAGATTTTTGTCAGCATCTGCAATGTGGTATCCACCGGCTCAGACATAATGACGATGCCCAGATCCCTGCCGGACGTACTGCGGATAGGCAGAGATACCACATAGCGCTGATCTGTATACAGTCCTTCAATAATACCGGTGTCCACGCTACCGTCGTTTTCAAAAGTGCGGCGCAAATACTCCGGCGCCAGCACCAGGCCGGAATGCTCGCAGCCATAGGGCTCGTCAGCGCAAAACAACAGCCGTCCAGTCGCATCGCAGATGACAGCCTCCGCACCGGACACCGATGCCGCCGCCGTCAAAGCAATGTGAAAATCCCGCAATGCCAGGGGGCTTTCATCACTGTAAGCCTGCACCAGCTGGACAATGGCCTGAGCGTCATGTTTCAGCCGTTCCACAGCGCGCTGTGTGATATAATTCTTTACCAAAACCCGAAAGGAAATTCCCACCAGCAGCAATGCCACCAGAAGAATCACCGCAATGGTGATAAAGGTTTGGCTGAACGTGGTTTTCATTGGTTCAATACCTCGAACTTATACCCCACGCCCCAGACAGTTTTTAAGCTCCAGGTTTCGGAGACGCCCTCCAGCTTTTCCCGCAGACGCTTGACATGGACATCCACTGTTCGGGAATCGCCGAAATAATCGAAGCCCCAAACCTCATCCAGCAGCTGATTCCGGGTATAGACCCGGTTGGGTGAAGATGCTAGATAAAATAAAAGCTCCATTTCTTTCGGCGGAGTATCCACCTTTTTCCCGTCCACCGTCAGCTCAAAGGCATCCATATCGATGGTCAGTTTATCAAAGCTCAAGCGCCGGGCTTTCTTTTCGCCCACGCTCCGATCGCTGCGCCGCAGCACCGCCTCCATGCGGGCCAACACCTCCCGCATTTCAAAGGGCTTGGTGATATAATCATCGGCGCCGGCTTTCAGCCCCTGAATTTTATCGTTCACTTCTCCCTTGGCGGTAAGCATGATCACCGGGGTTTGGCTTTCTGCGCGGATATTTTTGCATACAGACCAGCCGTCCATCACCGGCATCATCACATCCAGCAGCACCAGATCCGGCTGGATGGCACGGAATTTCGTCAGACCCTGACCCCCATCGGCAGCCAGCGTCACCGCGTAACCTTCTTTTTCCAGATACAGTTGCAGCAGCTCCGCAATATTACGGTCATCCTCCACAACCAGAACAGAAACAGCCATATCCTTACCTCCCAAAATTCTTTCCTTTTTTATCATTATAATCGATTTTTTCCGTTTGTCATGAACAATTTTTAAAGAGTTCTCCCCCAAAATGTGAACAGCCATATTTTTCTTGCTTTTGCCCATCCTTTGGTATATCATAGACCCATACAAGAAATTTCCCTAATCCAAGAAAGGAACATACTATGATTGAATTTTTGAAGGCCGTACTTTTCGGCATTGTTGAGGGCATCACCGAGTGGCTGCCCGTGTCCTCCACCGGGCATTTGATATTACTGGATGAGTTTGTGAAGCTGCAGGTCAGCGATGCTTTTTATGAAATGTTTCAGGTGGTGATCCAGCTGGGTGCCATCGCGGCGGTCATCGTGCTGTTTTTCCATAAACTGAATCCCTTCTCGCCGAAAAAGAACGCGGTACAAAAGAAGGACACATGGAATCTGTGGTTTAAAGTCGTGGTGGGCGTTCTGCCCTCGGCGGTAATCGGTCTGCTGCTGGACGACTGGATGGATGCGCATCTTTACAACTATATTGTGGTCGCCATCACGCTGATCCTTTACGGCGTCGCTTTCCTCTTTGTGGAAAAGTGGAATGCCGCAAGAGCAATGAAAATACATAATGTAGAGGAAATTGATTACCGCACTGCCATTGCCATTGGCGCATTCCAGTGTCTGAGTCTGATTCCCGGCACCTCCCGCTCCGGCTCCACCATTCTGGGCGCCATCGTGCTGGGTGTTTCCCGCAGCGCCGGCGCAGAGTTTTCTTTCTTCCTGGCCATTCCCACCATGCTGGGCGCCAGCGCCCTCAAACTGCTGAAATTCCTTTTGGAAGGTGCCGCCCCCACCGGTACGGAAATCATGGTGCTAATCACCGGCTGCGTGGTCAGTTTCCTGGTCAGCATTGCGGTGATCAAGGGACTGATGGAATACGTCCGCAAGCATTCCTTTGCGGTGTTTGGCGTGTACCGCATCATTTTAGGCATTCTGGTGCTGGGCTATTTCGCCCTCCGGGCCTTCCTGTAATGAAGCAATACAACCCCATCCAGGGGCGGCCGCGCATAGGGATTTATACGCTCCAAACTGGACCTTTTCCCGCAATACTGCAACAAAATACCACGGCAGGCGTCAGCCTTGCCGTGGTATTTTCTTTTGTTTTGCAGAAAAATTTCTCACTTTGGAGTGCTTCGCAGTTTTGAAGCTAAGATTTTTCCTCACAGGAATATTCAGAGGACGATGAAATACTGTATGTATTTCGAGGACGATGGATTTGCTGTGGGGAGAAAGATTGATTCAAAACCGTGTAAATCCCTATGCACGGCCGCCCAACGGATGGGGTTGTTCTTTTTTATAGGGGGGACTGCTTGATCTTAGCATAGCGCCGGGGATATTGGGCCGGGGTGGCAGCCACCTTCCGCAGCACGATGACGCAGTGGCTGGCGCCGTCAATGGAAAAGGTGTGTACCTTTTCCAGCTTCAGTCCCAACCGGCGGATGGCATTTTTCGCCTCCTCCAGCTCCTCCTGGGCTGCTGCGCCCTTCATGGCAACCACAGCGCCGCCTACTTTTACATAGGGCGCTGTCAGCTCCAGCAGAATATTCAGCCGGGCCACTGCCCGGGATGTGGCAAAATCGTAGGCCTCCCTCCGGCCTGCCACGGCCTCCTCCGCTCTGGCGGTGATGCATTGGGCGGAAACCCCCAGCTGGGGCAACAAGGTTTCCAGCCATGCGATCCGCTTGCCCAGGCTGTCCAGCAGCGTTACTTCCGCCTCGGGGCAGGCAATAGCCAGAGGCACACCGGGGAAGCCCGCGCCGCATCCCACATCGATGAGGCGCTTTCCTTTCAAATCCACCGCTTTCAGCACAGTCAAGCTATCCAGCAGGTGAAGCTTCGCCACCGCCTCGGGATCGGTGATGGCGGTCAGATTCATCACTTCGTTTTGCCGGATCATCGCCTCGGCAAAGGCGCACAGGGTCTTTTCCTGGCTGTCCTGCAGGGAAAGTCCCAGCTCCGGCAAGCCTCTGTGTAATGCTTCTTCCATTACTGTCATATTAGTTACCATTGATGGTATCACCTAATTGCACTTGATTTTTGTCCGTGGGATCGAAGCCCACTTCCTCATCCTTATGGGCTGGCAGGTAAACTTCCTGAATGTGCCAGGAAACCAGCAAATCGCACACTTCGCCATAGGAGGCGATTCCCTTTTCGTCGCCGCTGGCCTGGATATAAGCATTATTCACAGAGTCGGCAAAGTTTGCGGCAGATTCCTTCTTGTATTCCGCCAAAAACAGGTCATAGTCCTGCATATCCTTCTGCATCTGGCTGTTCATGCCGGCATAAAGGGTCCTGGCCGCATTGTCTGCGGTACTGGTATCCACAGAAAGCAGGGCGCTGTAGCAATACCGGAAGGCCATGAAATATCCGGAATACTGGAATGCCGGATCAGAGTGGGCCGTTGTAGCCAAGAAGCCTGCCAGATTGGCATCCCGTTCCTGAGCAATGCACATTCTGTGAGCCATTTCATGGCACATGGTAAAAGGCATGCTCACCGCAGGAATATTGGGATTGACTGCCGCTTCACCGGTCAACGGCATGGTCAGTCCGGTAATGCCCATGGAAGTATACATATCCGCCCAGCCCAGTTTCTTCACCGGCTCTCTGGAGCCGGCAAAGACGGAGTAGGAGCGCTCATAGGTCAAATTCTTAAATCCTTCGCCGGCCATTTGCGCCAGTTCCTCAAAGGCAGGGTAATCCACAGAGCCGTCTGCCTTGCGATTAACCTTTTCTGCCAGGGCATTGGCCTGATCCCGGAAATAGGTGGTGGCCTCCACCAGTTCGGTGACGGTGTATTCTGTAACATTGAGCCGAATGTCCTCTGCCAGAGGGCCTGCATAGTTATTCAGACCGTACACACCGGTGTGAAGCATCCACAGCAGGCTGACTCCCGAAAGAACCCAGCCCAGCCACTGAAACACATTCCAGCGCAAAATCACCATAATTACAATGGATGCCAGCACCCCAACCACCAGCAGCACCGCCAGCAGCTGCCACAGGCAGAAATCTACCCCTGCACTCCACTCCGCCAGGGTGGTCTGGATCAGCCGTGTGCTGTAGGGATAGACCATATCCATCAGGACGGTGTGGGACTTTGCAAACTGGGTCAGCGCCAGGGTAATCGCGGCAAAAAT
>JAZOUU010000020.1:0-1101 GCA_045658365.1 Faecousia sp.
AAGGAGTTGGTGCCCATTGTTGTCTTCCTAAGACCGCTTGGCCTCCGACTTACCGTGGAATGGCGCTTTACCTGCGACTTGGGCAACGATATTGGCGGCGGCTATGCCGTTGGTGGTTAATATGCAAGACTGCTTTGCAAAGTATCACCCATTGGTGAACTTTCTGTATTTCACTCTGGTGATCGGCTTTTCCATGGCGCTGAATCACCCGTTGTCGCAAGGGGTTTCCCTTGCTTGTGCAATTACCTATGCGGTGCAGACAGAGGGGAAAAAGGCGGTGCTGTTCACGCTCAAATGGTGTCTACCCATCATGCTGCTGACGGCCTTTATGAATCCTGCATTCAGCCATGAGGGTATCACCATTTTGATGTATTTTCCCACGGGAAACCCGCTGACCCTGGAGAGTATCCTCTACGGTCTGTCTGCGGGTGTGATGATCGCCACGGTGATGCTGTGGTTTCTGAATTTCAACCGGGTGATTACCTCGGATAAGTTCATATACCTCTTTGGCCGCATCATCCCGGCAATGTCGCTGGTGTTGAGTATGACCCTGCGGTTTATCCCCAAGTTCAAGGCGCAGATGGACGCAGTGGTAGATGCGCAGAAAAGTATCGGCAGAGATATTTCAGAAGGCAGCCTTTGGCATCGCACAAAGATTGCTATTACGGTGCTGTCTATTATGGTGACTTGGGCGCTGGAAAATGCCATTGAAACCGCCGACAGCATGAAAAGCCGTGGCTACGGTCTGAAAGGTCGCACCGCCTTTTCCATTTACCGCTTTGACGACCGGGATAAGATGGCACTACTTTATTTGGGTTTCTGCGGCTTTTATCTGCTGGCTGGCATAATTGTATCTGCTTTTGGATTCCGGTATTTCCCCAGCATCCGGTATATCGGCCTGAACGCTGTGACCCTTTCTTTTCAGTTTGTTTATTTGATTCTGTGTATGATGCCTGTGGCGCTGAACTGGGCAGAGGAGAGAAAATGGAAAGCTATTCATTCAAAAATGTAGATTTTACATACCCGGAGGGCGAGAAAAAGGCTCTGCGTAATATTTCCTTTACCGTTCAGCAAGGTGAGTTTGTGATTCTCTGCGGCCCT
>JAZOUU010000021.1:0-4934 GCA_045658365.1 Faecousia sp.
ATGGGCAGCTATACCGGCATCCCGGCGGATAAAGGGGAAATTCCAGTACAGGATGCAGATGATTTATAAAGCAATACGGGGCACGCGAAGTGCCCCGTAATTTTATGTATCGCCTTTGTATTTTTTGCGGGTGGCAATGCCGCCCCGGATATGTCGCTGTTGTTTGTTGATATCCAGCACCTGCCGCACTTGCTCGTAAAGGATACGATTATATTGAGGCAGGCGTTGCTGGAGGTCCTTATGCACGGTGGATTTTGAGATGCCAAAGTGCCGGGCGGCAGCCCGAACCGTGGCGCCGGTTTCGATCATGTACACAGCCAGTTCGCAGGCGCGTTCCTCGATGGTATCTGACATAATCTCCCCTCCGATGCTGTGTGCTACCATGAAACTTTATGCCAGCCAGAGACGGAATATGCGTTCTTGACAGGGGGTAAGAAAGGGAATAAAATAATGCTAAGAAGCAGGAGGGCACAGATATGATTATGTTTCACAATGATTACAGCGAAGGCTGCCATGAGGCAATTCCCAAGCGGCTGGCCGCAACCAATCTGGAGCAGACTCCGGGGTACGGTGAGGATCCGTATTGCCGGATGGCGGCGGACAAAATTCGCTCCCTTTGCAAGGATGAAAGCTTACATGTTCATTTTTTAGTAGGCGGCACCCAGACAAACCTTACGGTGATTGCTGCGGCGCTGCGGCCTCATCAAGGGGTAATCAGCGCAGACAGCGGACATATTCATGTGCATGAAACCGGCGCAGTGGAATCCACGGGTCATAAGGTTCTGGCAGTTCCTTCAAAGGATGGAAAGGTTACTGCGCTGCAGGCGGAGCAGGTGGTCTTACAGCAGCGCCAATCCGATGCATTCGAGCACATGGTACAGCCAAAGATGGTATATATTTCCAACCCTACGGAATTAGGGACCCTGTATACACGCAACGAGCTGGAGCACCTGTCCCAAGTGTGCAGAAAATATGGGCTGTACTTATTCTTGGACGGCGCCCGGTTGGGATACGGTCTGGAGGCCACGGGCAATGATGTGACCCTTGCAGATTTAGCAAAGTTTTGCGATGTGTTTTATATTGGTGGAACAAAGGTAGGTGCCTTGTTTGGGGAAGCGGTGGTGATGTCCAATCCCGGGATTATGGAGGATTTTCGCTATCTAATTAAACAGCATGGCGCTATGCTGGCGAAAGGGCGTCTGCTGGGACTTCAGTTTGATACTTTGTTCACCGATGAGCTGTATTTTAAAATTTCTGCCCATGCCAATCGGCTGGCAGACCGGATCCGCGCAACTTTGGATGCCCACGGATGCCCCTATCTGATCCCCGGTACAACCAATCAAATTTTCCCCATTTTACCCGATGCAGCGTTGGCAGAAATCAGCAAGCAATTTACCTTTACGGAGCAGGAACGGATTGACGATGGACATCGAGCGGTTCGTTTTTGCACCAGCTGGGCAACCAAAGAGGAAAATGTTGAAGCGCTTTGCAGGGCGATGGACGAGATATTAGGAAAATATCGTAATTCATAAAAATTTTATTGGCTTTTTGCGGGAAATAAACTATAATAGGAGAAAAAGGGAGGGATACGCATTGGAAATAAGTAAAAAAACCCTTCGGAATATTTTCTTGGGCGTAGCTGGCTGCATTGCTCTTTACTGGCTGTTACACGAAACGCAGCGGGTGGCAAGCGTTTTCAAAGTGATTTTTGATATGCTGTCGCCTTTCATCACTGGTGCGGCTATTGCATTTGTGCTGAACGTGCCCATGCGGGCCATTGAGAAGACTTTGAAAGGTATCAAAAAACAGGGACTCCGTCGCGGCCTTGCCATTCTGCTGACATTTCTCGCGGTGCTGCTGTGCCTGACCGGTGTGATCTATCTTCTGATTCCTCAAATTACCGCAACGGTAGAATCCTTGATTTCCAAATTACCTGACTTTGTGGAACGGGTAAGGGAAACCGGGATAGAATTCTTAAACGATCATCCGGAATTGATGCAGTGGCTGTCGGAATACACCAGCTTCGACAGTATTGACTGGACAGGCTTGATCCAGAAGGTCATTGGATTTATCACAGATAGCTTTACATCCCTTGCAGATACCGCGTTTACAACGGTGATCACTCTGTCCACCGGTATTTTCAATGCGGTGCTGAGTATTGTGTTTGGTTTGTACTGCTTGAGCAGAAAAGAGATTCTTGCCCGGCAGGGAAGAAGATTGCTCTATTCAATCTTTCCGGAAAAAATGTGCGATGAAACCATACGCATTTTACGGATGACCAATTCCGCATTCTCCAACTTCATTTCCGGACAGTGTCTGGAAGCCCTGATTCTGGGCAGTATGTTTGCGATTGCTATGTCCATTTTCAAAATGCCCTATATGCCTCTGGTCAGTGTGATCATAGCGGTTACGGCCTTGGTTCCCATTGTGGGTGCTTTTGTGGGCTGCATTGTGGGTGCGTTCTTCATTTTAGTGGACAATCCGGTTCTGGCATTTTGGTTTGTGATTATGTTCCTGCTGCTTCAGCAGATTGAAGGAAATATGATCTACCCCAAGGTAGTTGGCAGTTCCATCGGACTTCCCGGAATGTGGGTGCTGCTGGCAGTTGCCGTAGGCGGAGATCTGATGGGTGTCAGCGGCATGCTGATCATGATTCCTCTGGCATCTGTGCTGTACGCTCTTTTGAGGGAATTTACCCAGAAGCGGCTGACTGCCCGGGGAATTGATCCCGATAAATTAAGGGATCATCCTCCCACGCTTCGATCCGGATTTAAACAAAAACAGATTGATAAACGGGAGCGTAAGCGCAAACAGAAAAAAGCGGAGCGTCTGCAGCAGGAAAACGTGAATGAATAAAATAAAAACATTCCTTGGGAACTCCCAAGGAATGTTTTTTATAGCTGCGTAAATTCGTAGTTTTCGAATTTCAGGCGGTCGCCCACATCGATCCCAAAAGGGAGCAGCGCGATGGCAACTTCGGATACCACTCCGGTGTCATCGTACTTTACATAGGCATAGTCTCCGCGAATATCAATGACAGTACATTTCATCATACTCTCCGAAAAATTATAGATTATCGTATGGATTCACGGGGTCAGCCATTAAGGATAGCAGACTTTGCCGTCCTGCTTGCCCGTTTGCTGTAAAACAATCCACAAAAGCGGATATGACTGCGGTAATTGTTGTGATTATCAGGGATACTCCGAGAGAAAGAGCCACATTCCCGTGCATGGGGGAATATGACACAATGCACACGACAAAATAGAGGATTAGCAGGAAAAGAAAGCTTTGAGGTCGAAGCATACCGGGCAAATTGACAAATGTTATCAGGCTGCCCTCGTTTGTTGCCTTTATCATTCCTACAGCGGTGTTTTTTTCGGCGGTTATGCGCCGATTCCATTCGTAATGGCAGTGGTGGGTGACGTAGAAGAAACGGCCCAGAATTAGCCCTGTGAATCGCTCTTCGCCAAAATTAAAGTGAGATTCCATTTGCTCCTTAAGGGCGAGACAGTATTGCTTTGGCGTGTATTCGGAGTGAATAATCATGAAAGCCTCCTTTTTAGAAAACCCGCCTCTGTTTGAGCAGAGGCGGTTTTTAATTGCGGATTAGTCCTTGTACATCTCCACCAGCTTCAGCAGGTGCTCGTAACGCTCCTTAGCAGCAGCCTCGTTCTTAGCGAACAGCTCGGTTGCGCGCTCGGGGAACTCACGGGTCAGACGGCTGTAACGAGCCTCGTTCATCAGGAATTCCTGATAGCCATCCTTAGGAGCCTTGGAGTCCAGAGTGAACTTGCCGGTTTCCTTGGAGGGATCGAAGCGGAACAGGTTCCAGTAACCGCAGTCAACAGCCTTCTTCATCTCGCTCTGGCAGTTCATCATACCGCCCTTGATGGAGTGCATCTCACAGGGAGCATAGCCGATGATCAGGGAAGGACCGTTGTAAGCTTCTGCCTCGCAGATGGCCTTGATGGTCTGAGCCTGGTTAGCGCCCATAGCGATCTGAGCAACGTAAACATAGCCGTAGCTCATAGCGATCTCGGACAGGGACTTCTTCTTGGTTTCCTTACCGGAAGCTGCGAACTGAGCAACCTGGCCGATGTTGGAAGCCTTGGAAGCCTGACCGCCGGTGTTGGAGTAAACTTCGGTATCGAAGACGAAGATGTTGACGTCCTTGTTGGAAGCCAGAACGTGGTCAACGCCGCCGAAGCCGATGTCGTATGCCCAACCGTCGCCACCGAAGATCCAGACGGACTTCTTGGACAGGTATTCCTTCTTGCTCAGGATGTCAGCGACAGTGTCGCAGCAAACCTTAGCTTCCAGGTTAGCGATCAGAGCCTTGGTAGCAGCCTTGTTTGCCTCGCCATCGTTGAAGGTATCCAGCCAAGCCTGGCAAGCAGCCTTGCGCTCGTCGCATGCGGTGGTCTCCATGACCTTGCGAACCTTGTTAGCCAGGGACTCACGGATAACAGCCTGTGCGGTGTACATACCCAGACCGTGCTCAGCGTTGTCCTCGAACAGGGAGTTGGACCATGCGGGACCGTGGCCGTCAGCATTTACGGTGTAGGGAGAAGTAGCAGCGGGGCCGCCCCAAATGGAGGAACAACCGGTAGCATTGGAGATGTACATACGATCGCCGAACAGCTGAGTGACCAGACGAGCGTAGGAGGTTTCAGCACAGCCAGCGCAGGAGCCGGAGAACTCCAGCAGGGGCTTGCGGAACTGAGAGCCCTTAACAGTGTTGTCTTCCATCTCAGGCTTACGAGCAACCTTGGAAACCATGTAGTTGAAGACATCCTGCTCGGCCAGCTCCTGCTCCTGGGGAACCATGGTGATAGCCTTGGTGGGGCAGACGCCGACACAGACGCCGCAGCCCATGCAGTCCAGGGGAGAAACGGCCATGGTGTAGGAGTAGACACCCTTGCCCTTGCCAGCCT